>JAYKJH010000158.1:0-9227 GCA_035285345.1 Nostocaceae cyanobacterium
TTTGGTCTGTGTCTTCTAGTGATAGTTCAATGTCGCTGGTGACTTCTTGGACTTGGACTATGGTTTCCATCACGTCTTGCGACAGCAGGTGCATTTCGTTGTATCTGTCCATTTCCAAGGCGTCGAATTGGGGAGCTACTTGTGTGTCCTTGTCGAGCAAAGTGGCTTCATTGGGGATTGGTAATTCTATCCCTGCTTCCCCATACCCCAGCAGAGGTGCCCCATTCGTTACAGCCATCTGGTTAATGCCAGCGGTGGCGACTTTATCGTAGGCTGAGCGCAGTTCGCGGTTTTCTCGGTCGAGGGTTTTGACACGCTGGCTGAGGGAGCGAATCAGTTTGCGTAATCTTTCGACTTGCAGGTTGAGACCGTTGCGCTGAATAGTCAGTTCACCGAAGAAGTCGTTAATTTGTTGCAGATGCTTGATGGAAACCCGGACTGTAGTTTCCGTAGGAACTTCATTACGGGAAGCCCCTACCCGTTCGCTCGTTGACGCTGGGGTTTCCGCTGTCAGTGGGGGAGTGACAAATTGGATTTCTGTGGTTGGCTCGTCGTCAGCAACTACAGCTTCTAATGGTGGTAGATCGACAGAACCATTATCTGTTTCCATCTCCATACCCATAGTTGCCAGCCTTTCAAAGTCGGCGGTAATTATTTCATCCAGCCATGTTTCTTCAGTCATGTCTGGGGTAACATCAAGCCTGGCTTCAGTCTGTCCGACTGCGGCGATTTCTGCGATTTCCTCGGTTTGCCACTGGCTGTGATTCTCTTGAGCAAATGCCAGAGTTTCGGTATCTTCCTGTGGCGCTACAGTGGGAGTAGCTGTAGCAGGTAATTCCAGTAACGATGGCAGACAATCTACTTGATTGATGAGGACTAAAGCTTGCGATCGCCGCCATGCTTCTAGGGAGGCACGGGCAATTTCTACGACGCGATGGGGGGTTGCTTCCAATTGCTGAGTTACAGATTCACACAGACTGCTAAAAGCTTTTAGCTCCAGCATTTCCCCTAGTCCCGCTAACTCTGCTGCCATGATGGCAACTTCTTCTTTTAAGCAGGGCATGTCATTGGTAGCCAAAACAGCTTCCAGACGTTGCAAACACCCTTCGACTTCTGTTTGAAAAATTAAGGGAATAATATTTTGCCCGTCATCTTCTGGGGAGAGCATAGACGTAGCATCTTCGGGAGTTGGATCTCCCAGATGCTGGTGTAATTCCGTAAATATTGGGTAACAATATTTTTCCAACCACTGCTGGTCAATTGGTTGTCTTTGGGCATTTAATTGTGCTACCTTCCGCAGCCAATCTACTCCCGACAGCAGCAACCCTTGTAAATCTTGATCAATTTGGAGATTTTTAGAGGTTTTCAAGACTTTGAGCGAATCTTCTAGGCGGTGCGCCAAATCACTCAGGTCGCGGAAACCTACCATCCCAGCCCCACCTTTAATTGAGTGTGCAGCGCGCAGGGCAGCATTTATCCTATCCGGGTTGATGCGATTATTGCTTCCCAACTCTAGCAATACCGCTTCTAGGGTATCGAGGTAGTCATTTGCTTCTTCCAGAAATTGCATCTGGATTTCTAATTCCTTGTCTTGTGACATGGTTATTATTAATGAAAATTTGGTAAAAATAATTCGTAATTCTTAAATTAACCCGCCCTTAAGGGCGGTGTCTGATTAGGGGAACTGGGTAAGAAACTATTACCCATTACCCATTCCCTAATTAATCTTGAAAGCCCCCACACTTTCTTGCAGTTCTTGAGAAATTTCGATGGTTTGATGTAGGGATTCGGAAACTTGACGGGAGAATTTGCTTGTGACTTCTGATGTTTGGGCGATTTCTTTCATTAATTTAGTTACTGCTTCTGAGGTTTCTACCTGAGAATCAGTTGCAGAAGAAATCGATTGCACCAGTTTGTCAATTTGCTGAGATACATCAATAATTTGCCGTAGGCTTTGTTTGGTATCTTCTACCAGACGAGTTCCTTCCACTACCTGTGAAGTTCCCATTTCCATTGCTCTGACTACTTCACTGGTTTCCATTTGAATATTGGCAACCAGTTGTTCAATTTCTTGTGTAGCGGAGGCGGAGCGTTCAGCTAGGGAAGCGACTTCTTCGGCAACAACGGCAAAACCTTTACCTTCTTCCCCAGCACGAGCGGCTTCAATACCAGCGTTAATGGCTAGTAAGTTTGTTTGCACCGCAATTTGGTTAATTAAGGATACAACCTTGGAAATTTCTTGAGACGACTCCCCAAGGCGTTTGACTTTTTTCGCCGTTTCCCCGATGGTTTCGCGCAGGTGCAAGATATTTTGCACTGTTAAATTCATCGCACTACCACCAGATGCGGCAGTTTGAGAGGCGGTACGAGCAACACTAGCAGCTTGTTGAGCGCTATCTGCCACTGCTTGAATTGACAGTACCATGTCGTCCACGCTATCGAGAGTATAGCTGATTTCTTCTGCCTGTTTGATAGCTTGGTCAGCAAGTTGACGGATGGCACCTTGGTTACCACCAATTGCATAGTTCACTTGGGCGGCGGAATCTTTCACCTTAGTAACGATGTCCCGCAGGTTTTCCACAATTGAGTTGAAGAAGTCGGCTACAGTACCAATTTCTCCAACAGTGACTTCTGCCCGTACTGTCAAGTCCCCCATAGCGGCACCTTCAATGTCTTGCAGTAGTTGTAAGAGTTGCTGTTGCAGTTCTTCTTTTTGTTGGCGGACTTCATTTGATGCGCTGACTGCTGCTTGACGTGCTAGTTCAGTTGCTTCCAGGAGGCTGGCTCGTTCTAAACCCATGCCTATTTGTCTTGCCAATTGCTCAAACAAATCGATTTCCGAAGGCTGCCAAGCACGAGGACTGGAACATTGGTGAGCAATTAACAAGCCCATCAGGTTGTCACCTATTAAAATGGGGGCTACCAAGTTCGCCTTAACCGCAAAGGGTTCTAGTTGTTTCAGGTAACAACTTGTCAACCCAGCTTTATAAACATTATCGGTAGCAACTACACGACCACGCTTATATTTTTCTATGTAATTCACAAAACAGGGGTCATGAATTTCTGCCCCTAAAGCCCTAGGCCAGCCAGAAACTACAGATTCCGCCGCAATTGTACCCCGCCATTGCTCGTCAAACAGATAGACCACTACCCGATCTGCCTTCATGGCTTTGCGGATATCGTGAACTGAGGCATTGAAGATATCTTGCGGGTTGAGAGACTGAGAGGTGTGAATAGCAATGTCCTTCAGTACCTGAGTATGTTCTAGCAATGCTACACGGTCGAGAGTTAGCCCCAACTGCGTTCCTAGCTGGGTGAGGAAGTTAATTTCATAGGGTTCCCATTCATGAATTTCACTACAATGGTGGGCTATGAGCAAACCAAACAGTGTATCGCCTGTGAGAATTGGCGTCACTAAATTGGATTTGATTTGCAGCCGTTCCATTAACTTCAGGTGATCGATGGAAAAGTCGGCTTCAAATACGTTTTTAGTGGCTACAACACGACCCCTTTTGTAAGCCTGGATCAGTTCCTTACCAATACAAGGGTCTTCAATGGAATTTCGCAGAGCTTCCGGCCAGCCAGAAAGCACAGATTCCGTGGCGATGTATCCACCCATGTCATGGGTGAAGCGATAGATAACCACGCGGTCAGCTTTTAAGGCTCTGCGGGCTTCACTAACTGTGGTTTGCAGCAAATCTTCCAAGTTCATCGATTGCCGAATCGAGAGCATGATGTCGGTGAATACCTTGACTTGCTCTGCTTCCGCTGCTTGTCTGACAATTTGCTCTTGCAGTTTCAGCGCCATCTGGTTAATGTTAGTTCCCAGAGCGGCGATTTCGTCATCACCTTCGATGTTAATTCTGGCGTCGAGATTTCCTTGGGCTAATTGTTGTACTGCATCGGTAGCATCGACAATTGAACTGGTGGCTCGCTTTGCTAACAATGCTGCGATCGCACCTACCAACAGTGCAGTGACACCTGTAGCAATGGCAATCGTCAGCAGCAATTGTCTCTGGATACTAAATGCCACGGCTGTATCGCTAGCAACCACCACCTGCCAATTGAGATTGGGCAACCCCTCTGTGGGCTTTAAAGGTACGTAACTTACTAGTTGCTGGGCGTTGTCTATTTTGTCAATGGTGACAAAAGTATCTGGATTGTGGACTGCGCGTAGTCTAGCTAAACCAGGAAAATCTGAGTCAGCATTTCTCCCAACTTGCTGGGTTTCGTTTGCCCAGAAAAATGTGCCCTTGCCATCAATTAAATGGTATTCATAGCCGCTTTTGCCATCTAAGGGAAGTATTTCCCCCAAAACCTTTGCTGGCATTCGGGTGCGGACTACAGCAATTGTTTCACCTGTAGTCACATCTTTGATGGGTGCAGCCATGAAAATACTCAGTTCTTCATTCACTCCCAACCGTGGCTGTTCGATGTAGGGACGGCCAGTTTTGATCACAGATTGAAAATATTCGCGATCGCTGGCGTTCTTAGGTGCTACTGCATCTGATTGAGCAATTACCTTCCCTTGTAAATCGTATACAGCAATACTGTCATATACTTTATAAATATTGACATATTGGTTGAGTACTGCTTTTTTTTCTTCCACAGATGCAGATGCCCTAACTTTAGAGTTGGACAGTATTGTCAAATTAGATAATACTTGCAAATCTCCATAACGGTCAAAGATAAACCGATGAAGTTTGTCCGCTACACTTAAGGCTTGAGCTTCTTGGTTTTCGGATATCTGCTTGTTAATTGATTGGTTAGAAAGGTTATACGCAAATATACCTGTTCCCACGACTGGTAGCGTACCAATCAAGATAGCAATTGCCATTGCTTTAGTACGCAAGCTTCCCCAATTAAATTTAGGTTTTCTTTGTTTATATTCTGTATCCTCCGACATTATTTCTTCACTAGGCTTATCGCTGTGCAATTGCATGACAATATTCTTTAAGTTTTCGTCATAGGGACTTAGCGAACTGGGTAGAAAATCACTATTTTTAGGTGTATCAATTTTTTTTACCATTGAACTAAATATGTGGGTTGTAATTATTCAACGACTTTTGTCAATATGGGAAATCAATTGCCAATAGTATCAAAAAACATGAGTTAATAGTCATTAGTTATTAGCCATTAATCACTAGTCATCAATACTGTTTTGCTGTTATTGACTATTGATAATTGACTTTTTACTACTGACTATCGACTAGTGAATACCAACTATTAAAACTATTAATAACCCATTCTTATTTTGTTTCTAACATTACTAATTAAGCCGTAAAACTCAGATTAGTGAATGCGGAGATTTGCGGAATGTAAAATTGCTGGGGCATCTAGAACTAGGGATATTTCTTTATTTTGAACAACACAACCTCGTAAATAGGGTACTAACCCTGATGGAACTTGCCCCACAGGAGATTCAATGTGATCTGTCAATATTCTTGTTATACCTTGAATACTTTGGACAACTAACCCTAAAAGTACGGATTCTGTATAAATAACTATGACATTGTATTGTCTTTGATGAGTTTCCAGTGGTGGTAAAGCTAACATTCCAGGTAAGTCAATTGCCCAAAATATCCGACTACGCCAATTCATTAATCCTAAAATACAGTCAGGCATATTGGGCATTGGCGTTAATAGATGCATGGGAACAACTACAGCTTCTTGGATATGCTTTAGCGTTAAAACTGCCAAGGTTTGTTGATTTAAATGAAATTTAAGATAGCTATCCCCCACTGTTATTTGAGGATTTTGGGTAGGGAGGGAAATATTTAAATTATTCATCGAAGTACATCTCTACAGATTTAATAGCACGAATTAGTTGTTCGCGCGTGTATGGTTTTGTAAGATAAGCATCAGCGCCTTGTTTCATACCCCAAAGGCGGTCAATTTCTTGATTTTTAGAGCTACAAATAATAATTGGTACTTTTTCAGTTGCTGGATTCTTCTTAAAAGAGCGGCATAATTCAAAACCGCTCATTCCCGGCATAACGACATCAGTAACAATTACATTTGGCTGTTGTTTAATAGCTAAATCCATAGCATCTTTGGCGTTAGTGGCTTTAATTACTTTATACCCACTTTCATTAAGATAGTGGGTGATTAACTCCATCTCAGTCAAAGAATCTTCTACTACTAGAATTGTACTAATCAAAGTCAGGCTCACTTCTAACACTCCACAAATATTTAAGTAAATTGGGGATAATTATCCCCATTACATCAGTATTAATTAAGATGCTTAAACACTATCTTCAGCAAATCTGACTGAGTGAAAGGTTTAGTTAAATAGCCGGAGGCTCTAACTAATTTAGCTTTGGCTCGGTCAATAAAACCTGATTTACCTGTCACCATAATGATTGGTGTGTTCTTAAACATCGAATGTCTCCGCAGCAGAGAACATAATTCGTAGCCGTCTAAATTCGGCATGGAAATATCCAGCAATATCAGGTCTGGTTTGTTGCGGACAATTTGCATTAATGCTTTCAACGGGTCATTAATCATGATTACCGTAAAGCTTTTATCGTTCAAAAACGATTTGATGGAGTTTAAAACTGTGGGACTATCATCAATGCAAGCAATGGTATAGACATTCTTGCTGAGAGTTGGACCTGAATGATTATCAGAGGAACTTGGGGGTGCTGTTGGTACATCCAGATGATTGTTATCCAGAGCTTCTTCGTGCCCAAATTCTGCTGAAGAATGCTGTGGTGTGGCTGGTGCTGCAACTTTGGCAGTTTCTGCAGCTAATGCAGAGCGTTTTTGGCTTAATTGCTTTTGACAGTATTCCACTAGCAAACGCATATCAAGCCGACAAAACTTAGGTAGCTGATCTAAAGGACTGTGGGGAGTGAATTCATGGCTTCCTTCTTTTAACAACAAAAAGGACTCCAGAACTTCTTTGGCTATTTCCTCAATCAGCATCCCTGCTTGGTCTGGGTTAATATGCTCTTGATTTACTAGCCAACTAATAGCATGGTAGTCAGGAGCTGGTAAAGTCTGTGTTTCTAAACTAGTTTCAAACAGCAACCTGACTTGAACGCGAGTAGCGCTCATGAGAGTTGGAATTTGTTGACTCAAGTGCCGTAAGTGCCGATCTAGTCGTTCAAATGGATCAACTGAATGGGACGCATAAATCAGTTGTCCTTGCTCTAAATAAATAGACCAAGAAACTGAAGCATGAAATACTTGTAAACAACCAGACGCTCGACGACTGGTGAGTTGTGCCAACAAAGATAGGGGGTGTAATTTTTGAGCAAATCGCAAGCTAGCAACAGGAACTGTGTTCATTTTTGTCTTTTTTTTGTCTAAGGTAAGAGGTGGAAACTTAAACTTGTGAAATCAGTTGATATTTCACCGTAATTTCATGTAATAACCTGTAATTCATCACAAAATCACTCACAGTAGTACCAAAGTAAACAATGTGAAATATCACCAATGACCGGAGATAAAGATTTGCTGACTCTTTGGCATTAACTCCCACTAAGTAACAACTTGTGGATAGCAAATAACATTGGGAATACAAGATGGACTTGCTATCAACAAATTAACTCTTAGAAACAATGAATAATCACCGATTTTTGTATAGCAAAAATCACCGAATTGCCAGATTTACTCAGCTTAATAATCCAAAATATAGCTTTACCAATAAGGTGTACATATGTCTGTGACAGTTTTTTGGATAATTTTTAGTAAGCGGTAATCTTGTCAACAACTGAACTGTAAACCACTGAACTGCTAGCCGCGATTTTTTTAGCCCTAGCCAGATTTATTTAGCCAATGTCTGACGCTGCTACTAAGTTTGGTAGAGCACTTAACTGACAGATTAGCTACCATTAGTCAAAGTAGGTTGCCATTTTGGCAATTTTTACTCTCCGACTGGGAGAATCTGTGAAGTTGTTTGACTATGTAATAGACTACTGAGTTAGTAAATCGACTAAAGCTGTGACATTTTTCCTAGACAAAACAGATAACCTTTTGTTTACTTGTTCGTATCCACAGATATCTGTCGCGTCTTGATTGATCATTGAGATGTATGTTTTCTTGGCTTAGAACTTGAGAGCAGTGTTTTTGCTATACTGTGCCATAAACAACAGGGAACTTTCAAAAATGTTAAACTTGGTACATGATTGTCCAAAGGACAGGATTTAGAACTAATTGCTATGGCAAGGACAAAGCCATTTAAGCCATTGCTGTGTGATTTGTTGATTTCTACTACCCCCCCACCTATACATGTTCCTGGTAGCGAACGCAGTTAACTGTGATTCATCCAGGGTTTATACTTAGGCTTGGAGATGGATTTAACAAAACGGGTCATTGGAAAGTAATTCACCTATCCGAAAGCTATATATTTTTAGATTTCCGTCAACCGAGAGATGCACTGCAAATACCTGTTCAATCTATTCAGCCTATTTCTGAGAAATTAATTTGGCTGAACTGATTAACCTTATTAATTACTTTTTATGCCAACCTTTTTTAAACTGTCTACTCTAAACGCCAAACTTTGCTAATTCTTCATTTTGAAGTGCTAGCGGGAATTTTAACTGTTGATTTTTCTGTGCTAACTGAATTTATAATTAATTAAATTATTGAGTAAAACCATTAAATAATATTACTTACATCCTGATGATTCAATGTTTTGTCGAATATAAATCAGCCCGTATTTTTTGTTGATTTTATCAAAATTACCGTATTAATTAACACATTCATAGTTGTCTTTTTCCTTTCTTTCCGGATTTATACGGTAGAATTTTTACCATTATAGCCAAAAACAAATTTAGGATTTAATATTAAAAAGCCTACCCACAGTAAATTTTCTTCTATTTTGTACTATGTGTTATACAACTCATCTACAGAAATAGTATATGTTTGCTAACCAGAAAACATTGTTACTAGTTTTACCTTATGTCTAGCAGCAGCAGGGCAATCATGAAATTGAAAATAATATAAAAAGCAGAGGACGCAGCATAAAAATTTTATATTCTCTGCGCTACCCCTGCATTTGTTTGTCAAAGAGATAAATTAACTCTAACTTTATATAGCGGCGAGGATGCCAGTTATCAATCAGCCATCAATTAGTACTGAAAGCCACAGTCATAGGGTCAAGAATGATTTGAGCAAGAGTTAGGAGCAACTCTTGCTCATTGTAAGGCTTGGAAAAATAAGCCGTGGCTCCCAACTGCATAGCCAGTTGACGATGTTTATCACCACTGCGGGAAGTTAAC
>JAYKJH010000159.1:0-12253 GCA_035285345.1 Nostocaceae cyanobacterium
TCCATGAAGAAGTTAAACAAAAACATACTATTGTTTTGACTCCTACGGCTTGGGATAAATTGAAGTTATTATCAAAAAATAAAAAGGTGAGTATTAGCGAATTTGTCGAACAAATGGTAAGAGACACTACAGGTTTTAACCTGTCGTGTCGTTTTTCATCCCCTCGATAAATCGTAGGGGTTCTCAAACTCCCGTATTACTTTGATAGATTACCTGTGTCCACAAATTCAGCCAAATTTTTTACTCTTTAAACACACTCACACGCTCGCCAAATTCCTCGTTATAGGCTTCTTCACCGTGTTCGTTGATATCCATACCTTGCAGTTCTGCATTTGGCTCTAGACGCAGCCCCACGGTAGCGTCAATAATTTTGAGAATGATAAATGTACCGACAGCAGCGAAGACATAGGTAATCGCAATCGCAGCTAGTTCCACAAACAATTCGTTGACATTACCCCGCAGCAAGCCGTCTTTACCAGCGGCGTTCACTTCCGTGGTAGCAAAAACTGCTGTTAAAATTGCACCCAATGTACCACCCACACCATGTACGGGATAGGTATCTAAGGCATCATCAACTGTTACCTTGTGCTTGAAGCTGACAGCGTAGAAGCAGACCACAGCAGTAATGCTACCAATGAGAATTGCCGCTAAGGGGCTGACAAATCCCGCTGCGGGGGTGATACCTACTAACCCAGCCACAGCACCAGTTGCAGCACCCACGGCTGTAGGTTTACCACGCAAAACTTTTTCCAGCAGCAGCCAGGTTAATGCCCCCGCCGCTGCCGATGTGTTGGTAGTTACAAAAGCTACTGTTGCCAAACCACCGGAAGCCAAAGCACTACCAGCGTTAAATCCGAACCAACCAAACCACAGCAAACCCGCACCCAATAAAATGAAGGGTACATTGTGGGGAGGAGATAGTTTGTCAGGATAATTTTTGCGCGGTCCGAGGACAATAGCAGCTACCAGAGCCGAAACCCCAGAGCTAATGTGAACCACTGTACCACCTGCAAAATCCAGGGCACCAAGACCACCATACAAGCCCAGGAATCCACCTTTTGCCCATACCATGTGTGCCATTGGACAGTAAATGAAGGTTGACCATAACAGCACAAACAAAGCGTAGCCTGTAAAGCTCATACGCTCTGCAATCGCTCCAGAAATCAAGGCTGGGGTGATGATGGCAAACATTGCTTGAAAAATCATGAATGCCTGATGGGGAATTGTGGGAGCGTAGGATACCACCTCTGCCGGATTTGACCCCTTGAGATAATCAGTGGTTTCTAATCCCACACCATTCAAACCCAACCACTGTAAGCCCCCAATAAATGGATTACCAGGAGCAAAGGAGAGGCTATAGCCCCACAATACCCAGGTGACGCCGACAATTCCCATCAATACGAAGCTCATCATCAACGTGTTGAGGACGTTGCGAGAGCGTACAAATCCGCCATAGAAAAACGCCAATCCCGGCGTCATCAGTAGCACCAGAGCAGCTGATATCAGCATAAATGACGTATCGGCTGATATTTGGGCTGCTGTCACTGCTTTTTCGGCATCAAATGGTTCTGCCCAAGCATTCCCCATCATGGGAAGGCTCAGCAGCACAGTGATTAGCCCAATCTTGAAAGCTTTCTTGATCACCTGCGTTGTTCCTTGAGATTTTTAAATAGACTGCATTAGGCTGAATAAATGTATCTCATTTAACAAACTATTCTCTGTGAAATTCTGTAGCTTAAGTTACAGACATATTGACTTAAAAATTATTTAATATGCTGGCACTAAGTAAACTACAATAATTATGTCATTTTGGGAACTGTGCCTTATTTTGTTTAGTGACTGAAAACTTACACTTTCGGTATATTCTTCCGCCTAAATTGGTTGCCAAAGTATTTTTGAGAAAAACAAACCACAGATAAACGCAGTTAACTCATTTGTGTTTATCTGTGGTTGTAATTACCCTCTCAACTACTTTGAATGAATACGAAAAGTCTTTAGCTAATTCGTAATCTATCAACCTGGGTCATTGATAGCTTAAAAACAAGGATGCAATACCAGTTTCTGTTCATGAATTAATCCTGTTATTGCCAAATTACAAATTACGAATTATTTGCCTCGACTATCACAGATTTATGTTCGGCAAGCAGATGAGATAATGTATGGGAATAGCTATTAAACCAAGAGTTCCAGTAATCCCTGTGCTTGTCATTCAGGTGGTCAAGTAAATGCTCATACATAGCAAACCAGCGCTGCCAATAATCTGAGGAATTCTTCAATTCTGGTTCGCTAAATGCAAAACTTGTACCAGGGATGCAACCGTGACTGGTGGGACAGATGGAAGCACACTGGGGAACACCGTAGTGTCCAACGCAGTTATTACAAATTGTTGGGTCAATTGAATAGTGCGAACCGTCTTTTTGGATTGCTCCTGTGGGACAAACAGATAAACAGCGATCGCAGCCTATACAGTCGTTTGTAATCGTGTAAGTCATAGTGTTACTCCTGTGAAAATCAGGTAGATAGCTGGTAGCATGTGACACAATAAACCTGGATTTTTATCAATGGTAATTTGTCGCCGATGCTGTACTTTTGGGTAGGTTCCACACTAAATTTTGCCGGGCGGGAATTACACAATCTGCGACTAGCTCTTGTGCCAGAATTGCTCCGTGTCTTCTTCGTGGCAGGAAACCACAGTACGATCAAAAGATGCTTTGCTAATTCGTTGCCTGGCTGAATAAAACTATGCTGCCGGTATTTTTCTGGAAGTTTTACTAAGAATTCTCCCCGTTTGTAACTATTCGCAAAAAGTTGATAACCAGGATAACAATAGCATACAGTATCCGCATCAAGTCCACCCGTCAT
The DNA here is from genome assembly GCA_035285345.1 of Nostocaceae cyanobacterium. Taxonomy (GTDB): domain Bacteria; phylum Cyanobacteriota; class Cyanobacteriia; order Cyanobacteriales; family Nostocaceae; genus JAYKJH01. The sequence goes on from JAYKJH010000159.1 coordinate 2,863, forward strand.
AATTTCTTTCGGCTGAGGAAAGAAATTATGAGGTACATGTTTCCAGAATCCGCTAATTTGGGGAAATACTTCCGTAAAATTAATGATTATTTCATCATTTAACTGTTGTGCTTGTCGGTCGGCTTGCTGCTGGGATATTCCCAAAAGTAAGCAGCGGCTCGCCATTAATTTGCCCTTAACTTGTTTAACGCTTTCTTCATTTCCTTTGGTAAAGAATTTTGCCATATATTGCATGGATATGCGGATGCTATAGCAATCCTAGTTTAGTTGTGAAATAGTCGTGATGGTCAGGGACTAGGCACCGTGTCCAAGGGTCACTAGTCCCTTGGATCTGACTGCATATGTTCACGAATTCTACAGGGATTGCTATATCAATATTTGTAACGAAAAATTCCCCCCTTTCTTCTTGCGTTTCAGCTTGCGTTGCCCATCAACAAAGAATTTCGGTCTGGCAATCAACTCACCATCAGAGGTTGCCAAAAATCAAATGAGTTCTAAATCAATTCCGACGCGGTGCCCAGTAATCGGCGGTAGCGGAACCTCCACATCGCATTGCAACGTGAGGATGGCATAGTAGCCGGATGCTCGCTTCACCACGCGAAGAAGCTTGACCTCAAACCGTTAAATTTATGCATTATGCAAATGGATTAAAAGCTCTATCAATTTCTGTAAATTATGTAAATTTTTGTTTATCCAAAGAAAATTGGCATTGACCGACAGGGATATAATCAACCGCAGAGTTTAACAAACTCATCAATAGACCTCTTGCCAAGGCAAAGTTGGAGGCTATTGTGTTCGTTATTGCTTGTTAAAAGTTACCGAATAAAAGTAAGGAGTCTAATCAGAGCTAACCTTTGGGAATTGTGCCCCCTGAAGGCAAAACTTTTTGATCAAAGGAGTTATTCAAGTTAATGAGCATTCCGATTCAGGTTTCACCGTCAACGAACGATCTGACCCTGTCAAAAGACCAGACGTTCGCTGAAGTGGTGAAAGTGACTATCCCGAAATCTGGGGTATTCCCCAAAGTGGATGTCTATTTTCTCGCCGACACGACAGGTAGCATGAGGCCGGCGATCGCCGCCGTTAAGAGTGGCATCGTGGATGTGATGACCAGAATCCTGGGGCTAGGGTCTGATGTCTGGTTCGGGGTTGGGGACTACAAAGACTTTCCGGCGCCGGTTGCCGACGAACATCCCTACGCATTCAAGCACCAATGTAGCCTGAGTGCCAATATCGCCCAAGCCAAAGCCGCGATCGATTCCTGGACGACCTCTCCCGGTCAGGACACTCCAGAAGCCCAATTCTATGGACTCGATCAAGTAGCCGAACCACCAGGTGGCAAGATCGGTTGGCGTACAGATTCTAAGCGGATTATTGTTTGGTTTGGCGATGCCGCCGGACATGACTCAGTCTGCAAGGCAATTTCCAAGCTCTCCTACGACATCACCGAGGCATCGCTCACTGCCAAGCTAGTCGCCGAGAAGATTAAGGTGTTAGCACTGAGCATGAACACCAACTATCGTGCCCCAGCAGGACTCGACGACGAACCCAGAAACTCCTCCAGCGCGTTTAGGTCTAAATGTGGAGAGCCTGGTGGTACCCCCGGACAAGGCACAAGAATCGCCCAAGCGACCGCTTGCAAGCTAGTCCAAGGTGTGAGTGTGGATACGATTATCGACACCATCACCACGGAATTAGCAGCACAGATTACCACGATTAGCAACGTCAGTCTGGTAGCCAGCGATGGCACCGCACCTTTTGTGCAAGCGATCGCACCGAGCGCTGGTTATGGTCCACTGAGCACAAACCAAGACAATCAAGTCAGCTTTGACGTTTCCTGGATTGGCACAGTAGAAGCCACCACCCAGCCTCAGGTCTTCAACGGCTCCCTTGATGTCGTAGTTGACGGCGAAATCGTTGGCGGCAAAACCGTCAAAATCACAGTACCAAGTTCTGGAACAGAACTACCACCAATTGAACCCGAGGAGGACGATATGGTCGCACGCCCAGATGATGTTTCCGGTACCTGGATGTTCATTCACCAAGTGACAGGTACTTATTTACAATCGATAGGTTACAATCCCGATGTCAACGATTATGTCCATATTTGGAACCTTGATCCTCCTAATACTACAGCAGGATACCAAGGACACCTGTGGCTTCTGACCAAGCAGACTGATGGCACTTACTACATCCAATGCTGGGAGAAAGATTTCACCTTCAAGGAGCAGTTGTATCTCCAAGCACCAGCCAAACCGGGGAATGACGGTTATCCAAGGTTGCAACGGCGCAGCCAAACTGAATTGCAGTCCTGGGTATTGGTTCCAGTCAGTGGAGATCCCGACACTTACGCCATCCAACCCAAGGCATTCCCCGAATATGCCCTAGGTCTAACTAGCAATAATTGTCAAAACAGCATTAGTGTGGTTGCCAACCGCACCTGGGGAAAACCAACTTTCCATCACTATTGGCGACTGAGCAAAGATTATACTGGCGGGAACTAAATCTCACTGATGATACCTCTAAGGAAGTTCTACGCATTCTTCGGATTGCCTGAGAAGCCTACACCTACCCGCTAGGGAGGTGCAGGAGTACGTCACGTAACTTTGACCGCAACATTAACAGATTGCCTAAAGATGGCTCAAGGACATGGCATTTCTATCGCCAGGACGGTAAATGGAATGCAGCAGTACAATTCACTCCAGCACCAGTAAGGCGCGTTTCGAGCCATTCCGCTTATGGTTGTATCGGGATTGATATGAATCCCGGCTCAATTGGTTGGGCATATGTTGATTTCAATGGCAACCTGAAAGCTCATGGGCAGATTCCTCTTCAAATGGGACTGCCATCAGGCAAGCAAGATGCACAAATTGTTGATGCTTGCTTACAACTAGCCACATTGGCAAAAACATTTGCTTGTCCAATTGTTTGTGAAGAATTAGACTTTTCTGCCAAAAAAGAACAGCTATCTGAATGTGGTAGAAAATATGCTCGAATGCTTTCTGGTTGGGCATACAGCCGATTTTATGAATTGCTTGAAAGCGTCTTAAGTAACCGCGGGATTTACCTTCATAAGGTCAATCCCGCCTATACCAGTGTCATCGGACTCGTAAAGTTTGCACGTCAATATGGTCTAGCCAGTGATGAAGCTGCTGCAATGGCTATTGCTAGACGTGGCATGAGATTAGCTGAAAATATTCCAGGCTCCATAACCGCCTATCTATCCGTGAAGGATGGAAAGCACGTATGGAGCCTGTGGAATCAACTAAATAACTTGATTAAGAAATCTAGCATTAAGCGTCACAACTTCTATGCTATCTCTAACTGGGAGTCTTTGGTTAAGCAATGGACAGAGCAATCTGCCCAGAGCAAGCTTAGGCGTTAAAGATGATTTCTTGGAAGATAAACCGCTAACTTCCCTCTACATAGATTTGCGGATTATTGCCCAGATATGCGTAGATTTTTAGAAGCGGTGGAAATGGTATCGTCCTGGCAAATAATTTTTTCCAAATATAACCAACAAAAATCCCACGGCTACAAGCCGTGGGATGGTCAAAGGAGTTATTTTTTACTAAACAATAGGGCAATCAAACATCAGGAACCAAAACTTAGTAGCTAGTTCCTGAGCGACTAGCACTGCCACTATAGTTACCAGGTTCAGAAAAGCCAGACGGGCCTGCTTCTTTAACGAAGCCGCTGTAAGCCTCCATCCCATGTTCTCCAATATCCAAGCCCTCAAATTCTTCTTCCGGAGTTACACGCATACCCAAGGTAGCCTTGAGGATGACCCAGAAGACCGTGCTGAGCAGGACTGTCATTCCACCGACTGCGAGGACACCAATTAGCTGGGTGCCGAGCTGGGAAAATCCACCACCCAAAAGTAAGCCCTTGGCTGGACCGAGGTCTTTGGTGTACCAAGAGTAAACATCTGGACCTACACTGAACAAACCAACTGCCAAGGTACCCCAGACACCGCACACTAAGTGAACAGAGGTCGCACCCACGGGGTCATCGATTTTCAGTTTGTCAAAGAAGGGAACAGAAAACACCACCAGCACACCAGCAATTAAACCGATGATGGCAGCACTTTCAATGCTGATATAAGCACAACTAGCGGTAACTCCAACCAATCCAGCCAGAATACCGTTAATAACCATCGACAGGTCTGGCTTACCCAAGTAGAACCAAGCAGTGAAGGTAGCAGCTACTCCACCGACAGCAGCAGCCATGTTGGTTGTCAGCGCAATGTGACTAATGGCATTAGGATCAGCAGCCATCACAGAACCGGGGTTGAAACCAAACCAACCCAACCACAGAATCAAACAACCCAAGGTAGCAATACTCATGTTGTGACCAGGAAGAGCGACAATTTGCCCATCTTGGTATTTACCCAACCGTGGTCCGAGGATGGCAGCACCCATCAAAGCTGCCCAACCACCAACGGAGTGAACTACTGTTGAACCAGCGAAATCCCAAAAACCAGCTTTTGCTAGCCAGCCGCTACCCCAAATCCAGTGTCCGGTGATGCCGTAGGAAATACCCACTAATAAGACGCTGAAAATCAGGAAGTCAACAAACTTAATTCGTTCGGCTACCGCACCAGATACAATCGTAGCAGCGGTTCCGGCGAAGGCTAACTGGAACAAGAATTTGGCAGCTAAGGGTACTCCAGCCCAGCTGAGGGCACTGAAGACACCTTTGTAAGCATCTCCTGTGGCAGGGCTATTGTCTGCTCCTTGGAGGAAAAAGCCACTCAAACCAATGAAGGGATTACCATCACCAAACATTAAACCAAAGCCAATCGCCCAATAGGCAAGGGTAGCCAGACCAAACACAATTAAGTTTTTTGTCAGCACGTTAACAGCGTTTTTCTGGCGACAGAAACCAGTCTCTAACATCCCGAAACCAGCATTCATGAAGAACACTAGGAAGGCGGCAATACACACCCATAGTGTATCTAGAGCTACCTTTAACTCGGCGGTGGTTGGACCTGCGGGAGCAGACGCTTCAGGAGTTTGAGCAACGGCAACATAACCCCAAGCCAGCACGATTAAGCTGGCAATTGGTAGGCAGGCTTGCCAACTGGGAGAGAGTCGCTTAATTTTTGCTATGAACCGCTTGACAACGGGATTGAGTTGTAGTTTCTGATTACCGAAATTAGCAGACCGGCGTTTATTTTTGGGCTGCCATCTCTTTTTTTGAGTGAGTCTTGACATAATGGTCAACCTATTCCTGTACAGACGAACAGTTAAAACGGCAAGTTACGCTTAGCCGTTTGCATGAGCGAGCTATGTATTGTGTAAGGATTAGAACAACTTGATAGCATCTAATCTTCGCAACCGACTGGTATTTTGATGTTTTCCCTGCTACTTAACTAACTGTTGTAACTTCCATCAGGCTGAGTACCAGTGGTTGAGTGAATATAATAAGTAGAATTTACTTTACCAGTGGTCAAGATCCTGATGCTACGTTCGTAGATTTCACCTATTGACTTAAGGAATTATAAACATATATTTTTTTTATGGTAAATTTTGTAGCGAACTTTACAACATATTTGCGTAATCAAGAATTATGAGAATATCCAATCGTTTTGGCAAAAATCATGAGAAATACGGGATTTATTATCAGATATAGGTGGTTTAAGCTACTATTATCGTAAATTTACTAGCTTTTTTATTAGTCCTAAGTCAGTTTGATGGTGATGCTACCACAGGAAGACTGGATGGACAGACTGCCTAAACCGGAGGAAGGTGGCTAAAGCCACAAATCGCTTACATCCCCATGTCTGAAGCCAGGGACTTTAGCTCGTTTTCCGGTAAATACTACATCTGTTCTAAATACTTCTGATATCCCACTTCTTCCAGCTTGGCTTGCTTTTCCATCACCATTTCCGCCAGAGAAGCCCGATATTTCTGTACTTTTGTCAATAATTCTGGGTTGTGGCTAGCGATAATTTGCACTGCTAACAAACCGGCATTTTTGGCATTACCAATAGCTACCGTCGCAACTGGGATACCAGCAGGCATTTGGACAATAGAGTATAAAGAATCAACTCCTTGCAGGTTACGAGTAGCAACTGGTACACCAATAACAGGTAAAGGAGTCAAAGAAGCTACCATACCAGGGAGGTGGGCGGCACCACCGGCACCGGCAATAATGACTTTAATACCGCGAGTGTGCGCCGACTTAGCATATTCCACCATCCGGTCGGGGGTACGATGGGCACTGACGATGGCGACTTCAGAGTTGACGCCAAATTCTTCGCAAACTGCGATCGCCGCTTGCATGGTGGGCAAGTCAGAATCGCTACCCATAATAATACCGATGAGAGGTTGATTCATAGAACTTTAGATTTGGAATCGGATATCCTAGATAAATTACGGCTCGTTCAATCTACAATCTGCTAGTACTCGCGTTGCACTCATAATTGAAATACCCCACCAACCCTGTCTAGACGACCCACTCAGTCCAGTCTAGAACCTTAAGCAAATTGTTCAACAGAATTTTTTGATGGTGGTATGAGGTTGGTGGAAGCAGGCAAATTTATCTCTATGAAAGCAACTAGGTTACAAGATTAAATTTTCTCTTGCCAAGGTAATGACGCAATCAAGAAATAGCGCGATCGCTACTCCGATAAATATTATCAATGCTAGAGTATCCGGTTACAAAGATTTGCAAACGATTTTGATTAACCGTAAGGGCATCATTGAAGAAATTATACCGATGACCCTGCTTTGCAAACGGGTACCACCGCCAGACTTGCAGGTGTTGGATGTGGCTAAGGATTGGGTTTCCTTGGGTGGGGTTGACATCCAGATTAACGGCGCATTAGGATTGGCATTTCCGGAATTAACTCCCGAAAATAGGGATTATCTGGAAAAAATATGTGAATTTCTTTGGAAACAGGGCATAGATGGCTTTCTACCTACCCTATTGACCACTTCTGTGGAAAATATCCAGCGTTCCCTGAGTGCGATCGCTGGTTATATGAAACGACGACAAACCCATGCCCAAATTCTGGGAGTGCATTTAGAAGGACCGTTTTTAAATCCCGAAAAGTGTGGGGCACACCCAAAAGAGTATCTTTTACCCTTGAGTATTGAGGAGGTAAAACGGGTTTTAGGGGAATATGCTCATATAGTAAAAGTGATTACTCTCGCACCGGAATTAGACACGACAGGGGAAGTAATTCCCTATTTGCGCGCCCTGGGAATAACTGTGAGTGTAGGACATTCCACTGCCACAGCAGCAGCAGCCCAAAAAGCCTTTAAACTAGGTGCGACAATGGTCACACACGCCTTCAATGCCATGCTACCATTACACCACCGCGAACCAGGGGTTTTAGGAGCGGCGATTACTGACTCTCAAGTTATGTGCGGATTTATTGCCGATGGTCAGCATATTTCCCCTACCATGATTCAAATTCTGCTGCGTGCCAGCGATTACGAACAAGGACTTTTCCTGGTAAGTGACGCTTTAGCACCCTTGGGATTAGCAGACGGGGTTTATCCCTGGGATAGCCGAGAAATAGAAGTCAAAGACGGCACCGCACGTTTGAGCGACGGTACATTATCTGGGACAACCTTACCCTTACTGGTAGGAGTGCAAAATTTAGTCAAGTGGGGTATCTGTGACGTAGCAGGAGCGATCGCACTCGCAACCGAAGCACCCCGCAAAGCCATCAATTTAACCGGACTCAGACCCGGTAAACCAGCCCGTCAGCTATTGCGCTGGCACATCAATGAAAGAAAGAAACAACTAACTTGGCAAAGGTTGGGATAGGGAATGGGGCATGGGGGAGCCAGTCGCGTGGGGTGAGACCAGTCCTGTTCGCTTCGGCGTGTCCTTTCGGGACATAGGCTGGGTTTCCCGACCCAGGCGACTGCGTTCGCGAGCGCGTGCGCCTAGCTAGGAGCGCATACCCGGAGGGGGGTTTCCCCCGGTGAGCGAACTGGCGTAATGGGGAATGGGTAAATTCAGGTCTTTCTTGACAGTCTATTCCCAAGTCAAGAGTCTCATGCCTTAGAAAGGGGGTCGTTGAGATGGTAACTTTAACGATGGGGAACTGTTAAAAAATGTAGAGTTTTATGACCGTAGCTGACGATAAAAGCATACTTGACGATAAAACGGTAGTCAAAGAATATTTCAATTCCACAGGGTTTGACCGCTGGCGGCGCATTTACGGCGATGGTGAAGTCAATAAGGTACAGCTAGACATCCGCAACGGACACCAGCAAACTGTAGATTCAGTTATTAACTGGCTACAAGCCGATAACAACCTGCCAGAACTTACAATTTGCGATGCTGGGTGTGGGGTGGGTAGTCTCAGTATACCCTTAGCGAAAGCTGGCGCTAAAGTTTACGCCAGCGACATTTCCGAGAAAATGGTTACAGAAGCTAAGGAAAGAGCAACAAACACTTTGGGACAGTCGGAAAATCCCTCCTTTAGCGTCCAAGACTTAGAAAAACTCAGTGGTAAATATCACACCGTGATTTGTCTGGACGTGTTAATTCACTACCCCCAAGAAAAGGCAGATGAAATGATTTCTCATCTCTGTTCTTTGGCACACTCAAGGGTAATTCTCAGCTTTGCACCCAAAACCTGTGCCTTGGCTATCCTCAAAAAAATCGGTAGTTTCTTTCCCGGTCCGAGTAAAGCTACACGAGCTTACCTACATCGGGAAGCAGATGTCGTCAAAATTCTCCAAGCAAATGGCTTTACCATTCAACGCCAGTCTATGACAAAGACTCGGTTTTACTTCTCTCGGCTCTTGGAAGCTACAAGGGGTTAGGGATTAGGGATTAGGGATTAGGTACTGGGGACTGGGGACTGGGGAATAGATTAACAAGGAACAAATGAATTTACCCATGCCCAATTCCCTATACTCACATCTTGCACCACCATGATTATTGAGAATTTTTACGGTTCCACTCGAATGGTGCAAGATATCAGTATACCCATTCCCTATAACTCAGCAAACCTATCCGTTGCCTCAATTAAAGCACTGCGAATTCCTGGTTCGCTCATAGAATGTCCCGCATCAGGGATAACAATCAACTGCGCTTCCTGCCAAGCACGGTGTAGTTCCCAAGCTGATATCATTGGACAAATTACATCGTAGCGTCCCTGAACAATTACCGCTGGAATATGGCGGATGCGGTCTAGGTTTAACTAAATTCGCGCTCTGCCCCACGGCTCTATAGCCTGGGGATGTAAGCGAGCTAAAAACGAAACATCGTGACATACTCCTACACTGACTCTGGGAGTACAGTGTAGGCTTCCAAGACAATCCGGCTATCGCGCGCGCAGACTCTTGGCTTTAAGAACGGGATGCCCCACCGCTCTGTTTTTTATATTTATGGCTGCATTGTGGTCACGGTCAAGACTGCA
>JAYKJH010000160.1:0-32177 GCA_035285345.1 Nostocaceae cyanobacterium
CATCTCAAAATTTAGAAAAATATGCACGGTGGGCTAAACCGTGTCTGGACATTGAGGGATAACCGCTCCCATGCTCCCGGTGAAATGTCAAGTAATGTCGAGCTTTGTCTTGGTTTTATGTAGCAGATCCGATTGAAATTGCCGCACTCACCAAAGCGTTTCGACAGAGTACGGATAGTCAATAAGTACTTACAGGGAAATGGATTTGGCTATTTTCCTCAAAGGCGACACCCGGATTTGAACCGGGGGATGGAGGTTTTGCAGACCTCTGCCTTACCACTTGGCTATGTCGCCCTAATTACGAAAAATAATTCTAGCAGACTTTTAGATGTAATTGCAAGTTGATTCCACAAACATTTTCCGGCTTAATGCGATATTTACATCTAAAGATGCGAAAATACTAAGTAATAAAAATTACAAACCATCTTTGCTTTAAACTAAGTTTAAGATTACACCTGATTGTTTGTAAATCTTAAAATTTTGCCAATATTTCCCTCTTTAGGTAGATGACAGCAGAAATAAACGCTACATTTATGTATTAGTAGATCCAACTTGACCTCGGATTTTACAGAAAAATGCCTACCAAATTGAGTGTTATAGAGACGATGGTCTAAGTAATAACTCGGTTGCTGCAAGATTTGACCTGGGTGCTAAACGCTTTCTATTTGGCTCATACGAGCCTTGCGGACTAAAAAAATCAGCCAGCAAGGCAGTATTTGTGATGAAGCTAAAAGTATATTTTGAAGCACAAACTTGATTGCGAGTCATGAAAAAAATTTCTCCACTGTCGATTGCTCAGTTAACAGATATCCATTTATTTGCTAATGAATATCATCAACTGCTAGGTTTACCAACCCAAGATTCTTTTCTGGCTGTAATTGCCAGATTAAAGCAACTACAATTTGGGAGGACTGGTTTAAAGACGCGATCGCCACTAGATTTACTATTGCTGACGGGAGACTTATCGCAAGATGGGAAACCAGAAACCTACCGTCGTCTGCAAAATCTGCTGAGTCCCCTGGAAATACCCACTTACTGGCTACCTGGGAATCATGATAACAAGAGCGCTATGGAAGAGGTATTGCACCAAAAACCGTTTTACCCAGATAAGGCTTTTGAGTGTGGTGGTTGGAATTTTGTATTATTAAACTCTGCTGTACCCCAGCGTGTCTATGGTCGTCTATCAGTCCCCACTTTGCATTGGCTAGACTTACAGCTAACGATTATGGGTGATGCTCCGACTGTGGTAGCCTTGCACCATCCACCTTTTCTGGTAAACTCTGATTGGTTGGATAGTAGCAATTTGCAGAATTCCCAAGAACTTTTTGCTATTCTCGACCGCCATCCGCAAGTCAAGTTAGTTCTATTCGGTCACATCCACCAAGAATTTTATCGCCAACGTAACGGTGTCCACTACTTGGGTACTCCCTCGACTTCGATTCAATTTGAGCCTGACAGTCAGGACTTTAGCCTAGATAGAGAATATCCAGGGTTTCGTCTCCTGAACCTCTATCCTGATGGTACTTGGGAAACCCGGATTGAGAGGGTAGTATACGCTCATGAGCTAGACTTAGCAGCGCAGGGGTACTAACAGGGGGGACAAACTCAGGACTCAGGAGTAATTACTTCCTCCGCGAAGCTTTTCCAGCGGTCAAAGTGAAAATGACCTGCGATGGAACCCCAAAGAAGCTCGTCGGTTGAGCTATCCCGTCCTCGGTCGAGGCTGAAGAATTTATCAGGGTCAATCTCGAATTCATTATCAAGATAGCTATTTTTACCGTTGCGAACTACTACGCAACCTTTACCAGGTTCTACTCTACCTTTGAAACTGTGACCAGTCCATTCTACAATCATGTTACAACCAGGCATTTTCTGGAGTTCGTCAACGGTTAAGGTTTGTAGGCGTTCTGGTTGACGGGATGCACCGTAATACTTTTGTTCTTCTTTGAGGGTATAGTGTTCAATAGTAATGTGATTTCCGGCGTCAATTAACTTCATGACCCGCATCCGGTAAGGTTGATTGAGCATAAAGTCATAAGCCTGTTCCAGAAATAAACTCACTCCTGAGAGCAATTCCAGGGGGAGAGGACGGATACAGACACGAATGTGAGCAAACAAAGGTGGGTTTTCAAAGGCTTGTTTTTGGTTGCTAAAATCTGCAGCCATCCAGCGAGCTAAAGTAACAATATCAGTAGAATGAGTCATTTGACAGTGCTTTTAAAGAATCTCTCAAGTATTCTAAAGCTTGTAGCTGTCTGTTTTGCTGGAGAATTTTGGCGATAATTTCGTCAAAGACAGGTAGTGTATTTTTGGCATCCTCCTGAAAAGTTGAAAAGGTAAAATCTCCATGTTGCGGCGCTTAAGTGTTACTATTACGGTTACTTTATTCTGCTTGGTGGCTCCTTCCTTGACTTTGGCTGAAACCAGACAGCCAACACCACGAGATCAATTTGCTCCCAACCCCCTAGAGATTAATGTACCTGACCCTTTGTTACCGCAAAAGCCGGATAATCAACCTCTGACTTCCCAGGAGAAACAACAATTAGAAATCGCACTCGCAGAGTTAACCGCTCAAGCTGCTGCTAAACTGCAAACAGGGGATAAACCAGGAGCATTTGAGATTTGGAATCGGGAACTGCGACTGCGACGTGCATTAGGTTCTCAAGCAGAAGTAGAAGCGCTATCTAGGGTAGGTGCGATCGCTTGGAGTCAAAACGAGCGTCAAGAAGTCCAATATATTACCCAGCGACTGCAAACCATCCAAAAGCAAACCCAACTGCAAACTCCTCCAGATATAGAACTTTTGCGCTCTTTAGGACAAGCTTTCCAGCAAGTGCGATCGCCCAAAAATTCCCTAGATGTGTATAACCAAGTCTTGATAGCGGTACGGGAAAAGCAAGATGTCACCGCTGAAGTCGAAACCCTGAAAACTATCGCAGAGGTGCATCTGGGTTGGTTAGATTATACCAATGCAGCGGCTACCTATGAAGAATTATTACGCATAGCTAGTTCCAAGAGCGATCGCCTAAGTGAGGTAAGATATCTGCAACAGCTAGCCTATATTTATGACCAGTCAAAGCAAACCCAGTCAGCCTTGACAACAAAAACCAAGCTAGCAGAACTATATCAGAGTCAGAATAATCCTGAGAATCTGTTGCAATTTTCTGCACTGCAACTATCCATTGGCGAAGATTACGAAGCGCTCTTACAAACAGACGCAGCTTTCAAAGCCTATCAACAAGCTTATCAAACAGCTTGGGGTTTGCAACAGTATGCTCGTGCTGGGGATGCTTTGCGGAAATTAATACCCCTCTACCGACGCTCCGGACAGATAGATAATGCATTAACAGCAACCCAAACTTTGATAGATATTGAACAGAAATTTGCCAATAACTTTTATGGGTTAATGAAAGCTTACGACGAACTGGGACAGATTTACCAGGAACGCAAAAATTACCCCCAAGCACGGGAAGCCTTTCAAAAAGGTTTAGAAGTAGCGCAACAGTTAAGGTATCAGGAGGCTTATTTTACTAAGAAACTGCAAGAAGTGAATCAGTAGGGATGATGTCACGGATGTAGCGGATAGGTTTCTGTATCTTATCAACCATCTATCCGTTGCCATAGTTTTCCGGAATTTTGATAGTTGCGGTTGAAGTACTTGCATACAGCGAAAGCAACTACTAATTTCCGGGGGTGACAGCTATGCAAGTACATTGGAAAAACTTCTTCGTTACAACGATGATTTGGATAGCTGGTGAAATCCTCCTGAACGCTACTGGATTAGATAATTTAGCTGATTACAGCGAGTTTATCTTTGAACGGGAATTTGCATTGCATCAAGCAATTCCTGTAGTCATGTGTTCGGCAATCATCTAAAATAGAATATCAAACTATATCACTGCAAAAAAGACTTGCTGACTCCTATCTTGGCATACGATGAAAACTCCCTACCTGCCGCTACATTGCCAGAAAAATTGCATCTAGCGGCTCAAGAAAAGTTGGCATTAGAAATAGCCAATAAAGGTAATTTAGACATAGAAATATATCGGCAAGCGGGGATACCTATAGTTAGCGTACAAGCGTATGCAATGCATGAATTTCATCCCCTGCACCCCGATAGTTACCACCGTCAACAAGCATGGTATCACGTCCGAGAAACTCTGGAAATAGCAGCCAAGTTAAATGTACCTCGTATAGTTACTGTCTGTGGATTTGGCTTTGATTTGATTGATAATCCCTGGGAGCGATCGCTCGATTTTTTTGCTTCTTTAGTAGTTCCCGCAAAAGCAGCGGGTGTGCAAATTATGATTGAACCGCTAAGTCCTCGGAGAGTGGGAGCGCTAACAAATCCCAGAGAAATTGTAAACTTAATAGAAATGCTTGACGAGCCGGAAGTTTTTTCTCTGGTGTTGGATACGGGACATTTAATTGATAGCGGTTATGACTTAGATACATTCTTCGATAACTGGAATTATCCGATTGCAGAATTACAACTTAAAGGTGCGCTTTCAACACCACCTAACCCCAACATGCCAGTTAAATCATGGTTGGAAGCCCTTGGACAACTACCAAAGGTGGTATGTATAGAACATCGTCAACCAATTTGTCTGCAAGATTTTAAGCACCTGGTGATGGTGTTGCGGTGATATATTTAATTTAGCTCCCATGATTTAAGTCTCACCCAAAAGCGTAGAGAGTTTTTTATGTGCTAATATTTCGTCATTCACGTCGGGTGAGTGTATTAGTATGTCTATTTTCAATAAATTCCTCAATTTATCACTAATCTTGATGATTACATCTTTTACTGTTTATGGTTGTCGGGATAGTGAAAATTTTCTAGCAGAAACCCCCTTATCTATAAATGAATCACAAAAACCAGAGACGCCAAAACAAAATAAACTAACTAAGAAAAAAGGGAACAACTGCCTAAATAATAGTATTAAGTTTTTCAAGACTAACAATAAAGGTCAGACTCAAGACCAAGGACAAAATCATGTGATTATTTTTGACCCGAAATCACCGGAATTAAATTTTAAGGTCAGTATGGGGTTAGCTCATAAATTATATGCTAAAAGTGCCAATGGTAAATATCGTAAAGAATACGTACCCAAACAGTTTAATGAGATTATCTCAGATGAGAACTCAAAATTAAATGGTAAAAGTCCTTTTGCAGCAATTAATGGTGATTATATAGACCCAGAGAACAAACCCCAAGGATTAAATATTTCACTGGGAATAGAATACTCAGGAGCATTTAAAAATAAACGTTCTTCCTTTGGGATTTCTGGAGGTAGTTCTGGAAGAAGAAGAGCGACAATTGGGAAAGGAAGAAGAGCGAATTCAAATTTAAATTATAATGTTGTTGGTGGGAATGGGAGATTTTATGAAAATGGACAATTTAAAAATATTTGTAGACAATTAGGTGAAGATGCTTGTAGAAATGAAACAAGCCGTTCGATGGTAGCTATTACTTCTAAAGGTTATGTAATTTTGTTGGTGAATAATGCCTATGGTGACTTAGCGCTTTATCCCGATGAATTTGATAATGTGTTGGAGGGAATTGCTAAAAATTACTGTTTAGGAAGTATTCAGGAGGGGATGTTATTTGATGGGGGAAATTCCACGGCATTATATTATGATGGGCAAATCCATGTGCAAAATATTAACCCGATTGGTTCGGTGTTTTTGATTTATAAGAAGTAAGTGAAGCACAGATACACGGAATTGTTGTTTCGCGCAAAGGCGCAAAGAACGCAAAGAATAACACAAAATAATTCTTATCTATCCGTGCATCTGTGCCTATCCGTATTGTGTTATTCCCCGTAATGAGTACCAGCGACTTTACCCCGAAAGACAACGTATTGGTAGATGTTGTAGAACAACATAATAGGAATCAAAAAGCCAATGAAGATAATCATGAACACTAGCGCACTTGGTGAAGCTGCTGCTTGGTAAATAGTAATTTGAGGTGGGATTACGAAGGGAAAAACTATTAAACCCAGCCCGATGAATGTGAGTAGGAACAGGAGAATTGTCCAGATAAACGGTGCCCTTTCTTCCTGTTTTTCTAAACTTTTTAACAGCAGCCAAATTAACATAACTCCCAGCATGGGAATCAATGCGAAGATATATACTTCCGGCTGATGAAACAATTTTGCTCTGGCATTTTCATAAAATACAGGTGTGGTAATGGTTATGAAAATTGCCCCTAAAAGTGTTGTCCAAGCAGCAATTTTAGCAGTGCGATAATGGGTTGTTTGTAATTCACCGGAAGTCTTCCAAATCAAATAGGTAGAACCAATCAGAACATAACCCTGGATTAATGTTAAAGCCACCAACAAAGTCTTCCAATTCAACCAATCCCACATTGTCCCAATAAAGTGTCCCCCACTATCTACAGAAATACCAGCTAACACGCTACCAAGAGCAAAACCTTGACCGAGAGCGGCGATAAAACTACCGACACCAAAGGCATAATTCCAAAATAATTTACGTCTCGCGTGTTCGCGAAATTCAAAAGCAACAGCCCGAAATATTAGCCCAAAAATCATCACGAATATAGGGATATAAAGGGCTTGCAAAATGGTGCTGTAAGCCAGAGGAAAAGCACCAAATAAAGCGCCTCCCATCAGCACCAACCAAGTTTCATTTGCATCCCAAACATTACCCAAGCTGGTCATTAAAATACCTCGTCTTTCTTCCGAAGAAGAGGTGACAGAGAGGATACCAACCCCTAAATCAAAACCATCCAGCATGACGTAGAGGAAGAGGAACAAAGCCAAAATTACAAACCATACTTGCGGCAAAAAATGTTCTAAAGCAGCCATCAAACCTCCAGATGCAATTTTAGATTTTAGATTTTGGATTTTGGATGTTTGTAGAGACGCGATAAATCACGTCTCCATACTAAAATTCTGAGCTTCTTTATGTGAAAAAAAATATTTACTGCACCTCTAGAGGACGCTGATCAGGTATATGTTCCACAGGTGTCACATCCACCGCTGGTTGATTTTCTAAACCAGGGACAGGGAGGTCAAGATTAGGACCATGACGGATAATCCGACTACCAAAATAGAGAGCGGAAATCAACAGTATCGTGTAGACGACTGCAAACACACTCAGAGAACCTAAAACTTCACCCGGTGGTAACGCTGAAGCAGCATCAGCGGTGCGAATTTGTCCGTATACTACCCAGGGTTGTCTTCCCACACAGCGGACAATCCAACCACATTCTACAGCAATATATCCCAATGGAGCCGCTAAAATCCAACCCCGTAACAACCACCGCTGCTGAGGGATGTTCTGTGCTGATAGTTTACCACGCAACCATTGCACACCACTCCACAGCATTAACCCAGCGAAGAAGAAACCAATTCCACTCATAATCCGGAAGGAATAGTAAACTAAACCCACCATGTGAGGTCTATCTTCACTTTTCCATTCCTTTAACCCTAGGACGGGTTCTGTGAGTTCTTTTTTAAATTCTAAAACGTATCCTAAGCCGTTGGGAATTGTAATTTCCCAGTCATTTTTTTCGGCTTTGACATTAGGTAAAGCTAGTAAACTCCAATCTGCAGACTCTCCCTTGGGAGTTGTTTCCCATTTAGCTTCCATCGCTGCAAGTTTCGATGGTTGATAATGATAAACCTGTTCCGCGCTTAAATGTCCAATATATATTTGCAATGGTGCAACAGCAATCGCAGATGCTAAGACAATTTTCAAAGACTTAGCAAAAAAAGCTGCATGGCGTTTGTTGAGAATGTACCAAGCACTAATTCCACCGATAACAAATAGCGAAGTTTCCAAAGTCGCAAAAAACATGTGCAGAAAACTCTTCGCCATAAATGGGTTGAGAATTGCTTGAAAATAATCGCTGACAACAAACTTACCATTCACCAATTCGGCACCCGCTGGTGTTTGTAACCAGGAATTTGCTGACAAAATCCAAAAAGTTGAAAGGTTGGCACCAAAGGCAACCATAATTGTTGCTAGGTAATGAATTGCCGGATGAACCCGACCCCAGCCGAATAGCATAATGCCGAGAAATCCCGCTTCTAGCATAAATGCCATCGAACCTTCAAATCCCAAAATACTACCAAAAAAGTCACCTACAGCCTCCGAAAAAGGTGCCCAATTGGTGCCAAATTGAAATTCCATCGGTAAACCAGATGCTACACCAATCCCAAAATTCAGAACATAAAGCTTTGACCAAAAGCGGGCATGGTGATAATAATCAGGATTGCGAGTTTTCAGCCACATCCCCTCAACAATCACTAGATAAATACCCATCCCCGTTGTTAAGACGGGCCAGAGCATATGAAAGATTGCAGTCAGTGCAAATTGCATCCGCGATAGCACTACAGTATTGGATAAAAATTCCATGCCAGCACTCTATCAGTTAACGAATATTCATCTATTGATGAACTATTAAAATAGTAGCTTGTAAATAAATGTTTACAATCTTTCTTTTGGAATTTTTAAGCTTTGATTGGATTTGATTATCTGTAAATTAGTAAAATTTTCATAAAAATGTAATCTATGACATATTGTCTTTTGACAAATATCAATTTGAGATTTATAATAATTACATAAATAATCTGATTGCACTACTTCTCAAATTAAATAAAAAATAATCTTTGCGGCTTTGCGTCTTGGCGTGAGACAGTATAATTCTGCTCAAAATCCCAAGAATTAAATTATTAACCGCCGCGAAACGCCGATAAAATCCGACTGGTGTGTGTTACAGGTGTATTCATACCTTCCATCAGCCAACCCGAAACAAATTTTAACCTTCGCCCTTCCCCCTTCCATCCCTGTGCCAAAATAAAATTCGAGGTGTCGCAGTTATAAACAATGGTTTGGGCAACTGGACAACGGTTGTATGGAGGACGCTACGTCATTGAAACCCAACTCGGAGGGGGTGGGTTTGGTATCACCTATCTCGCTAGGGATAAAAGGGGTCGGTTTGTGGTCATCAAAACCTTGAAGGATGAGGTTTTGACTAACACTGACTTGGCGGTTTTACGAGAAAAATATCAGCAAGATTTCCGAGATGAGGCGTTACGTTTAGCACTCTGTCGCCATCCCCATATTGTCCAGATTGAAAATGCTTTTCATGAAGGTGAACTCCCCTGTATTGCGATGGAGTACATCGAGGGGGAAAATCTTTGGCAACGGGTACGCTTGCGGGGTGCCTTGTCACTTGCGGAGGCTTTACACTACATCCAGCAAATTGCTGATGCGCTAACGGTAATTCATGAGAAAGGCTTGTTGCATCGGGATGTCAAGCCACAAAATATTATGGTGCGTTATGGCAAGTCGGAGGCTGTGCTGATTGATTTTGGCATTGCACGGGAATTTATCCCTGATATTACCCAAAGGCATACTTTAGCAGTTTCCAACGGTTTTGCACCCATAGAACAGTATGCTGAACAAGCCAGACGGGGAGAATATACAGATGTTTATGCTTTGGCAGCTACCCTGTATTATTTACTTACTGCCAAATTACCAACACCAGCCTATGCAAGGGCTGCAAGAGTTACTCTGACTCCACCCCAGGAGATTAACCCCAGCATTAGCGATACCGTAAATCAGGCGATTCTTCAGGGGATGGCTTTTGCAGCTGAAGAACGTCCCCAGTCGGTGCAGGAATGGTTGGAGTTATTTGACTTTGATAGTATCGAACCATTGCCGCAACCACCTCAACAATTTATTACAAATAATCAAGCTTTAGAATTGCAAACCACCACCCTGTCTAGTAATTTCCCCACTACTCCCCTAGCGAATTCTCCAGATTTACGTTCTGCTGCCGGAATAGATTACACTAATCTGCGGGACTTACTTGCTGCAGGGAAATGGCTTGCGGCTGATGAAGAAACGGCAACTATAATGATTCGAGTGTGCGATCGCGACTCCGATGGTTGGCTAGACTGCGAACATATCGAAAATTTTCCCCCAGAAGACTTGCAAACGATTAATAATCTCTGGTTAACCTACAGCAACGGTTATTTTGGGTTTAGTGTGCAAAAGCGCATCTATGAAGAGTGCGGTCAAGATTATGTTAGCTTTGGCAACAGAGTTCACTGGCGAGTCGATGGTCATTGGTTATGGTGGCATGACCTGACTTTTAATTTGTACACCTTTCCCGGACATTTACCAAGTTGGCGCTTCTGCGGTTCTGGGGGTGTGTGGGGTTGTTTAATTACTAGTGGTACGTCTTTGTTGTGTCGGGAGGAATTATGAATTTCCCAGAACAAACACATCCCATCGCCATCATAGCCGCCGAGACACCCCCACGAACCAAGCCATCAAACTATCCTCAACCCTTTGCGTCGCGGATGGAAGGGAGGAAAAAGCACCCACTAGGTGATTTATTCGGTCTGACCAACTTCGGTGTCAACCTGACCCGCTTAGCTCCCAATGCAGTCTCTTCCCTTCGTCACGCTCACACTAAGCAAGACGAGTTTATTTATATCCTAGAGGGTTGTCCAACCCTGCACACCGACGAAGGTGAGACTCAACTGCGTCCTGGAATGTGCGCGGGTTTTAAGGCTGGTACTGGTAATGGACACCATCTGATTAACAAAACCTCCGAGGACGTGGTGTACCTGGAAATCGGTGACAGGACACCGGGAGATGAAGCAAGCTATCCCGATGACGATCTCCAGGCTTTGCTGGTGGATGGACAGTGGAAGTTTCTGCTACATAAAACCTAGACAAGTCTAGACATTATTTCTTTCTTCATCGGGAGCATGGGAGCGGTTAGCCCTCAGAAAGCATTCACGCCTTAGCCAGACGCGATAGGTTGATTGCAGCGTTCAAATCCCTGTCTATTACGTGTCCGCAATGTTCGCATGAATAAACACGTTCACTTAACAACAGGGATTGTTTCTTGCAACCACAATTACTACAAGTCTTGGAAGATGGATACCACCTATCTGCCAAAACTAGCTTGCTTCCATACTTCTTGCATTTATATTCAAGTTGTCGCTTGAATTCGTAAAATCCACAATCAGCGATGGATTGAGCAAGCTTATGATTTTGCATCAGTCCCGAAACATTCAAATCCTCAACTACTATCACAGCGTGGTTTTTGCATAAGTAATTGGTGATTTTGTGGAGCGAGTCTTTGCGAATGTTTGAGACGCGATTGTGATGCTTCGCTAACTTAATCTTTGACTTGTGACGATTACTACTGCCTTTACTTTTTCGTGCCAAGGCTTTAGACAATCGTTTTAGCTTTTGGATATTCTTCCTATAAGCTTTGGGATTAGGGAACGCAACACCAGTACTAAGTGTAGCCAGTTCTTTGATTCCCAAATCTACTCCTACAATGTCTACAGACTTTGAATTAGGTTCGGTTTCGACTGAATACGCAAAAGCAATGTACCAGTCATCAGCTATCCGAGATATTGTTAGTTTGGTGGTTGTTGTATGAGGTAACCCCTCATACGTTTTAACCCAACCAATAGTAGGCAGCTTAACTCGCACACCACCTACCGGAATAGGTTTTCCACTAGCGTCAATAGTGAAAGAATCATTCAAACCTTTCTTCTTGAATTTCGGATAGCCGCCTTGCCCTTTGAAAAATCGGTCGTAAGCAGTACCCAATTGAGCAAAAGCGTACTGAGTAATCTTTTGGCATATTCCCTTCTCTTTAAGAAACTCAAACTCAGGTTTTACATGGTTGTTAAAGAACTTTTTTAGAAGAAATTTGTTTGGCTTAAATCCATCGTTGTACAAGTTCTGCCAAGTAGCCAAACCCCAGTTATAGGTAAACCGCGCAATACCTGCGTGCTTGCTCATCATGGTTTTCTGTTCGGCAGTTAGCTTCAACTTAGTTTTGATGGATAAAAGCATTGTTCGACCTCAATACTTGTGTTATATGTGAATATATTAACATATACAAGGATAAACCATGCCATTCCAGAAAAACAATAAACTTGGGGCAATTTCTTTGAACGAAGAACCTTTTGACAAGTCCCCCGTGTGTTTCAATGTACGAAAAGGTGTAAAAGAAAAGCTAAAAGCCGTCCCTGACTGGCAAGAGCGGCTTAGAAAGTTTGTTAATGAACTGATAGAAGAAGTAGGGGATAGTTGTCGATAAATGACGAAACTTGTCTAGATTATTGGCTGCTTAGGACATGCTCCACAAAGATGGCACGTCCTACTAGTGGTAGGATGACATCTGCAGATGCGGGTGACAAACAGATGAATACCCTAAAACTCAAACCTGGGGACAAAATCGGCGTATTTTTCTACAATGACTGGCGTGGTTGCAAAGTCATCATTGAAGAAATTGCGGATATTTCTCCCCAAGGTGTGGTGACACTGAAAAATGGTACACGCTACAATCGCTACGGTCAGGAAGTAGGTGCTTTGGGTGAAGCTACCCATCTCTGCACAGTAGAAAAAGCCACAGCCATCATGGAAAACAGAGATGATGCATCCCCAGCAGAGAAAGAATCTGACACAGAGTTAGATGCTGCAAACAAAAAGCACAATCAAGTTGCTCAAGCTGCTGTCACCGCTGCTATCAAAGTTCTCAATCAACATGGATGGTATGGGGATGCTGACGGTGATATGGATGCGATCGCATCAGAAATGGAAGAAATGATTAGAGATTATCTCAAAGAGCATTAATTGCTTCAAAATGCAATTAACCGCAGATGAACACCCTTACCTTAGCTTACACGGAGCGCTTTAAACGCCGATGATTTATCTGTGGTTAGATTCCCCCACAAAATCAAATAAATAATGCGCCATTTGCAACTTAGAACAAGACGGAATATCCACCCGCTTACCCGTTTTATCTAACAAAATAGCTTGATTATTATCACTCCCAAAACCACTCTCCGGCTTGTCAATGGGATTCGCAACAATTGCATCTAATTTCTTCCGCTCTAGCTTTTGCAACGCTGGGGTGACAATATCCCCCGTCTGAGCAGCAAAACCAATTAACCGCTGATGGGGTTGCTTTAGCCTTCCCAACTCCGCCACAATATCAGGAACAGATGCCAAGGGAAGACTGCTGGGTAATGCCTTTTTTGGTAACTTCTCGCTACTATACTCCGCCGGTTTGACATCCGCTACCGCTGCTGACATGACTATCACATCAGCCTTTGGTAAATATTGCAACATTGCTGAGTGCATTTCCTCCGAAGATACCACAGGTACAGCCTGCACTCCCAAAGGTACAACCCAACTCGCTGGGGCATGTACTAAAGTCACCGCCGCTCCCCGATGTAATGCCGCCTGTGCCAAAGCTAACCCCATTTTCCCCGTGGAGGGATTGCCAATAAACCGCACCGGATCGAGAAACTCTCGCGTTCCCCCGGCACTGATTAAGACTCGCTTCCCGGATAAATCGCGGTTTCCTTTGGTATGTAATAAAGATTCTATGTATGTTATAATTTCTAGAGGTTCCGCCATCCTCCCAGCACCGACGCGATCGCACGCCAATAACCCTGATGCAGTCCCCATGCCATAAAATCTATCATCTGTGAGTAATTGCTGCCAATTGCGCTGTACCGACTGCTGTTCCCACATATCGGTATTCATAGCCGGTACTAACAGTACGGGACAAGTGGAAGCCAACACGGTATTTGTGAGCAAATTATCCGCCATCCCATAGGCTAACTTTGCCAGGGTATTAGCGGTCAGGGGAGCAATGACAAATAAATCCGCCCATTCCCCCAATTCTATATGCAAAGGGCGCGAGTAGATGGGTTGCCAGAAATCAGCATCAGTGTAAGCGCGATGACGGGACAGGGTAGAAACACTCAGCGGTGTGATAAATTCTTGGGCTTGTTGGGTAAGAAGCACCCTGACTTCCACCCCTGTTTTAAACAGGCTAGATATTACCTCACAAACCTTATAAGCAGCAATACCACCACCAACACCAATGAGAACGTGTTTAGTCATTAGTCATTAGTCATTAGTCATTAGTCATTAGTCATTAGTCATTAGTTACCATGCCCAATGCCCAATGCCCAATGCCCAATGTCCCAATGCCCAATGCCCAATGCCCCATTACCCATTCCCCAAAATTACTACGCTTCATCGTATGGTTCCAAGTCTAGCAGGTGGATATAGGGTTCTACTAACTCTGGACGCTGAAAAGCGATCGCACGTAGCAAATGCCAGTCATCCAAGCCTTCAAAGGCATTACTGTAATTATCTTGCTCTAGACGTGTAGCCAATATTTCCACATCTGTTGCAGTCATGGCAGCAATCTCTTTTTGAGAAATGCTCAAAGTTTTCATAGTCTTAGCGCCTCCCTTGAGCAGCACTTGCATCCAGCAGCGGTGTAGTTGCGTTTATTGCAGCCACCCCATATATATTACTCATTTCACGAGCGCTGGTTTCCGTAATTTTTCAGAAAAATCACATTTAGTTGCAAATATTTCATAATTCCGAGGTCGGTGTTACCTCAACGACAAAATTACGAATCAGAGGTAACACCTGGGGACGAATCTCATGACCCATGTCAAACTCATGGTAATTTACCCTTACCCCCAGAGTTTCTAAGGTAGTTTTAGCATTTTCCCCGGCTTCTATCGGCACTACTGCATCTTGCCGGCCATGAACCAGTAAAATCGGGGGACAAGTGTTGAAATCCCGCTGTCCCATATCCGCTATGGGGTGCAAATAGCCAGACAGAGCAACTAAACCTGCTAGTGGTAAATGTAACCCCACATCCATAGTCATCGCCGCACCTTGGGAAAATCCCACTAAAACCGTGCGCGATAAAGGTATACCTGTACTACCTTCTAGGGAAGACAACCACTTATGCAACAATTGCCGACTTTCCACCAACCCCTGATAAGCATTTTCACTTCTCAGTTCATACCACGCCCTACCCGTAGGAGAATAGGGATACGGATAGGGCGCATTGGGAAACATAAACTGATAATCTGGCAAATTCACAAACGGTACCAACCCTGCCAAATCCTCCGCATTTGCACCCCAACCGTGCAAAGCGACAACCAAACCCTTTGGGGTCTCCCCCGTCGTCGGGGACACTTGAATCACCTCTAAAGACAAAGCCTTTCCCCACTATCGAACTCTTTCCCACGATTCTAATAAAAACTTCCACTTTTAGATGTCTGTTGGCGTTCTTGGCGACAGGCACGGTTTATAAAATAAAACTTTGTCCTTACCTAAATCATCACAGGAAACTTGGGAATTATGCCACGTCTTGCACTGCTGAGCGTATCTAATAAAACAGGGTTAATCGACTTTGCCCGTAACCTCGTAGAAGAATTTGGCTTTGATTTAATCAGCAGTGGAGGCACTGCCAAAGCTTTGAAAGATGCCGGAATCCCCGTTACTAAAGTCTCCGATTACACAGGTTCACCCGAAATATTGGGTGGTCGAGTCAAAACCCTCCATCCCCGGATTCATGGCGGTATTCTCGCTCGTCGGGATATCCCCCAAGACGTAACGGACCTAGAGGAAAATAACATTCGTCCCATTGACTTAGTTGTCGTCAACCTCTATCCTTTCCAAGAAACCATTGCCAAACCTGGCGTCACCTTAGCGGCCGCCATTGAACAAATTGATATTGGTGGACCCGCTATGCTCAGAGCATCCGCCAAAAACTTTGCCCATTTAACAGTCCTGTGCGACCCCACAAGCTACGAGAGCTATCTAGAGGAATTACGCCAAAATAACGGCGAAGTGTCCCTAGAATTTCGCTCCGCTTGCGCCTTAAAGGCATTTTCCCATACCGCGAACTACGACCAAGCCATAGCTGCCTATCTTAGTGACCTCACCCCGTCTGAGTCCACACAGAGCGCTGAGACCTTCACCCTTTCGGGACAACAATTACAATCTCTGCGTTACGGCGAAAATCCCCACCAAGCAGCCGCTTGGTATCAAACGGGAAATACCCCCACTGGTTGGGCTGCTGCTACCAAGATTCAAGGGAAGGAACTCAGCTACAACAACTTAGTAGACCTAGAAGCCGCTAGACAAATTATTGCGGAATTTACGGATACACCAGCAGCAACGATTATCAAACATAACAACCCCTGTGGTACAGCCTTGGGTGATACTCTAGTGGAAGCTTATCAAAAAGCATTCAATGCTGACTCAGTGTCTGCCTTTGGTGGTATTGTTGCCCTGAACCGTCCCCTTGATGCAGCCACTGCCACTGAGTTAACTAAGACATTTTTGGAATGTGTAGTTGCACCGAGTTGTGAACCAGAAGCTCAAGAAATTCTCGCCGCTAAATCTAAGGTACGGGTGTTAATTTTGCCAGATTTAAGCAGCGGACCCAAAGAAATGGTTAAACCGATTGCTGGTGGTTTCTTGGTGCAAGCTGCGGATGATATTGTTGCCAATACCAGTCAATGGCAAATTGTGACTGAAAGACAACCGACAGCCGATGAATTAGCAGAGTTATTATTTGCCTGGAAGGTATGCAAACATGTAAAATCTAACGCCATCGTCGTGACACGCGATCGCACCACCATCGGTGTAGGTGCCGGACAAATGAATCGCGTCGGTTCTGCGAAAATCGCCCTAGAACAAGCAGCAGAAAGAGCTACTGGTGCCTTTGTTGCCAGTGACGGTTTCTTCCCCTTCGATGATTCTGTTCGCAACGCTGCTGCTGCGGGAATTACTGCCATTGTCCAACCAGGTGGTAGTATGCGCGACCAAGATTCCATCACAGCTGCTAACGAATTGGGATTAGTGATGGCATTTACAGGTATCCGTCATTTCTTGCATTAAAGGGACACCAGGAGGAAATGAAATACCCATTACCCATTCAGTATGTTTACTCAATCAAGAGTGTTCTTTCCATCTTGAAAGAGGTTTTTTATTACTCATATTGTTGGGCAAAGAAGGTGATAATAAGTGTCACTTAGCAAACTGTCACTTAGCTAACGTTGCCATTGGCACAACTAGAGATACTCTTAGTAAGTGCAAGGAGTGAGCTAAAACGAAAAAACGCTGGGAAGCGAAACAAGGTCAGCTTCCTAGCGCTTTTTACTTTCATCCTGAGTCCAGCAATCCTGAGTTTTGAGTTATTTCCCCATACCCATTACCACTTCAAAAAAGAAGCTTCCACACCCTGCTCTCGACGCAGCTTACCATCCTTCTCAAACCAGGTAATAATCTGCACAGTCGTCAACTCCTCCATCGCTACACCATAATCTTCAGCGATATGCTTCAATAGCTTATGGGACGATATCGTCAATCGAGTCAAAAACTTCTCCGGTGAAGACAACAAAGCCGCGTCTACCTTCGCTGACTCTTCCAAACTTAAGAACTGTGTCGATGGTTGCTGGGGTAAATTCATAATAATTATCTAAACTTAACCTATCTTCTTTATATTCTTCCTCTCTCAGCCCTGACCTCCACCAAATACCCACAACGATGTTCCCCATTAATAATCCAGTGCGTCCGCTCCACACTACAATCAGGCAGCACCGCTGCAAACATCTCTAACTCATGACTGCACACTGTAGGGAAAGACTCCGCTACATTAGAAATCGCACAATTATGTTCAGTCATAATAAACCGAGAATCATCGAAAGGCTCGACGGCATAGCATTCCGCCATAAAGCCTTCTCCTTTTCTCAGTTCCACCAAACCAGCCACCCGTTGCTTGAGAGTACCAGTCCCCAAGCGATCGCGATATTCTTGAGCTTTGCGCTCCCACTGTTTACGTAAAATAGTACTTACTTTGTCGCGACCAACCGTTTCTGCTAAAGTATCCAGCAAATCTACAGCAAACTGACCGTGACTATCACCCAAATTATCGCTAACGTTACGGCGGATGCGATCGCGTCCCCGATGACTAAGTTGATAGACGTGCTGGGGACGACCCATACCTATCTGTACTAACGAAAAGGAAATTAGCTCTTCGGTCTCCAAATCTTTGAGATGACGACGAATGGCTTGGGGAGTAATATCTAAAGCCTCAGCTAACTCCAGCGCTGTAGCTTGTCCGTGCTTCAGCAAGTATTCCAGGATATCCTGTTTAGTCGAAGGCTGGTGCGTGGTCGCCATCTTTAATCCTAAAAATTTTCATCTGAAAATTTACTTTGACAACATACCTGTTGTTAATGTAGCGTAAAATGGAGATACATTAAACAACATGCCTGTTGTTTTAGTTGCGGCTATTGTAACCCAGATTTAACAATTGGCAACCATCTAGACAGCTATCTACTTGTCCCATCCCGTCTGCCATCCTAAAAGAGAGAATCCACTCCAGAACACGAGAGAACACTACCGATGAGCGCCACTGTCAAGACCTTAGTCAATCAGCCCTACAAGTACGGCTTCATCACTGATATCGAGTCAGACACCATTCCCCGTGGACTGAACGAAGATATCATTCGCCTAATCTCTGCCAAAAAGAACGAACCAGAGTTCATGTTGGAGTTTCGGCTACGAGCTTACCGTCAGTGGCTGAAAATGACAGAGCCTAAATGGCCTAGTGTCCAGTATCCGCCGATTAATTACCAGGATATCATCTACTATTCCGCTCCCAAGCAAGCAAACAAAAAGTTGGAAAGCTTGGATGAAGTAGATCCAACTCTGCTGGAAACCTTTGAAAAATTAGGTATTCCCCTCTCCGAACAAAAGCGTCTAGCGAACGTCGCTGTCGATGCGATTTTTGATAGCGTCTCCGTTGCTACCACCTTCAAAGAAAAACTAGCGAAGGAAGGCGTGATTTTCTGCTCTATTTCCGAAGCCTTGCAAGAACACCCGGAATTGGTGAAAAAGTATTTAGGTAGCGTTGTTCCCATTGCTGACAACTATTTTGCCGCTTTGAATTCCGCCGTATTTAGCGATGGTTCATTTGTGTATATTCCGAAGGGTGTAAAGTGCCCGATGGAACTGTCCACTTACTTCCGGATCAACAACGGTGACACTGGACAGTTTGAGCGTACCTTGATTGTGGCGGAAGAAGACAGCTATGTTTCCTACTTGGAAGGCTGCACCGCACCGATGTACGACAGCAACCAGTTACACGCGGCAGTGGTAGAATTAGTAGCGCTAGATAATGCCGAGATTAAATACTCCACCGTGCAAAACTGGTACGCGGGGGATGCAAATGGTAAAGGCGGGATTTACAACTTCGTTACTAAGCGTGGTTTGTGTCAAGGTGTGAATTCCAAGATTTCCTGGACTCAGGTAGAAACGGGTTCCGCCATCACCTGGAAGTATCCTAGCTGCGTGTTGGTGGGTGATAACTCCGTCGGTGAGTTTTATTCCGTGGCACTGACTAATAATATGCAGCAAGCGGATACAGGAACTAAGATGATTCACATCGGTAAGAATACCCGCAGCACGATTATTTCTAAGGGCATTTCCGCTGGTAGATCTAGTAACAGCTATCGGGGGTTAGTGAAATTCGGACCAAAAGCACAAGGAGCTAGGAACTATTCCCAGTGCGACTCGATGCTAATTGGGGATAATGCCCATGCAAATACTTTCCCTTATATCCAAGTGCAAAACAACACTGGTAAGGTGGAGCATGAGGCTTCTACTTCCAAGATTGGGGAAGACCAGTTATTCTACTTCTCACAACGGGGTATCTCGGCGGAAGATGCTATTTCGATGATGATTAGCGGCTTCTGTAAGGATGTTTTTAACCAACTACCGATGGAATTTGCGGTGGAAGCTGATAAGTTGTTGAGTCTGAAGCTCGAAGGTTCTGTTGGGTAATTGGAACCGCCAAGAACGCCTTAGCGAAGCGAAATCCGTCAGGATTTTAGAACGCCAAGAAAGGGAAGCTAAGAGAAGAAAGAGCGCGCAGAGAATTAAAGAGAGAGAACATGATTGTTGAGAATGCAGAAGTTGTGCTGTCTGTCAAGGGTTTGACGGCAAATGTGGAGGGAACGCCGATTCTTAAGGGTGTGAACCTGGAATTGAAGGCGGGGGAAGTTCATGCGATTATGGGACCGAATGGTTCTGGAAAGAGTACTTTCTCGAAGGTTTTGGCTGGACATCCCGCTTATGAGGTAACTGGGGGGGAAGTGATTTTCCGGGGGGAAAATCTCCTGGAGATGGAACCGGAGGATAGAG
The DNA here is from genome assembly GCA_035285345.1 of Nostocaceae cyanobacterium. Classification (GTDB taxonomy): domain Bacteria; phylum Cyanobacteriota; class Cyanobacteriia; order Cyanobacteriales; family Nostocaceae; genus JAYKJH01. The sequence goes on from JAYKJH010000160.1 coordinate 20,047, forward strand.
CAAGGAGTGGTGTGTTTTTGGCGTTCCAGTATCCTTTGGAAATTCCCGGTGTGACTAATTTAGATTTTCTGCGGGTTGCTTATAACTCCAAGCGCAAAGCTCAGGGTTTGGAAGAGTTGGATGCGTTTGATTTTGATGACTTGATTCAGGAAAAGCTGGATGTAGTCAAGATGAATTCCGATTTTCTCAACCGGGGTGTGAATGAGGGTTTCTCTGGTGGGGAGAAGAAGCGGAATGAAATCTTGCAAATGGCTTTGCTGGAACCAAAGCTGGCTATTCTGGATGAAACTGATTCTGGGTTGGATATTGACGCGCTGAAGATTGTGGCGAATGGGGTGAATCAGTTAACTAATCCAGAAAATGCGACGTTAATGATTACTCACTATCAGAGGCTGTTAAATTATATTGTGCCGGATTTTGTCCATGTGATGGCAAAAGGAAAGATTCTGACTTCCGGTGGTAAAGACCTAGCGCTAGAGTTAGAATCCCGTGGTTACGACTGGGTGTTAGAAGAATATGCATCTGAGGTGGGTGTGTGATGACACAAATAGCCCCTCGCGAAGCTTATTTGGCTGATTTAGTGTCTCAGTGTCGCCATCTGGGTAAAGCTAAGCGTCAAAGCTGTTCCCACGGCTTGAAGGAAGTCCGGGATATGGCAGCAGAATATGTGTTGTCGTCTCGGTTTCCGACAACTAGGGATGAGGAATGGCGATTTACAGATATATCCCCAATACTAGAAATTCCTTTCCAGGTCAGTGATGTGAATCACGAGCCGGGTTTATCTTTATCACAACTGACATTGCCAGTTAGTGATAAACAAGCTTTGCCGCTGCGCTTGGTATTTGTCAACGGTTACTATGTACCCCATTTGTCCTCCGTTGATGCGTCGTTGGTTCCAGCGCTAGGGTTAGGGGTATTTGTCGGGAATTTATCCCAAGCACCGGCACCGATTAATGTCCGCATCCGGGAATATTTAGCGCAGAACCAAGAATATAGCGATGTATTCTCGGCTCTAAATTTGACGGGACTGGTGGATGCTGCGGTGATATATGTCCCGAAAAACCAGGAGATTGAAACCCCAATTCATATCTTGTATATCACAATGGCTGGGGAAACTCCTATCCTCTCTCAACCTCACTGCTTGGTCATCGCTGAGCCTGGAAGTAGTGTTACCTTGGTGGAGGATTACACTACTATGGGTAATAGTGCTGCATTCACCAACGCCTTTACACAGGTGGTGGTGGGGGAAAATGCAGCAGTGAATCATATTCGCTTGCAAAGAGAAACAGAGGTGGCTGTTCACATTGGCAATCTGGCGATCGCTCAAGCTAGGGATAGTCGCTATACTTGTAGTGCGGTTTCTCTGGGTGCTAAGATATCGCGTCACAATTTAGAAGTTGTTCAAACTGGGGTGCAAACAGAAACTACCCTGAATGGGTTGACGATGATTTCTGGAGATCAACTGGCGGATACCCACAGTGCTATCATGCTCAATCATCCCTATGGAAAGAGCGAGCAGTTGCAGAAGAATATTATCGGCGATAAAGCGCACGCTGTGTTTAACGGCAAGATTTGTGTTCCTAAACCCGCACAACTGACGGATGCAGGACAATTAAATCGTAACTTACTGCTGTCTAACAAGGCGAGGGTGGATACTAAACCCCAACTGGAAATCACCGCTGATAATGTTAAATGCTCTCATGGTGCAACGGTGAGTCAGTTGGAGGATGATCAGGTATTTTACCTGCAAAGTCGGGGGATAGACCAAGATGCTGCTCGGAAGTTGCTGGTTTATGCTTTTGCGATGGATATTCTCTACCGCATTCCGATTCTTTCTCTGCGGGAAACTCTGTCTCAGTACGTGTCAGCGCATAGTGTTTAGTTGGTGGGGACGCGCAAGTAGTTCGCGTCTCTACAAAAGCGTTCCACGCAAAAGCGTTTTTAGTGTCTGTAGTTCGAGAGCATATCTGGGAAATAATAAATTAACCGCCGTACGCGGAGCGTGCGCCCTTGGCGCATAAAACGCCGATAAACGCCGATAAAAAACATGTTTGCCACAGTTCTATTAAAGAAATTCTTCATTTAAAATCGCATCAACAAACCTTTACACATCATGACTTTTATTCAAGAAAAAATTCTAGCAGATACAGTCCGTGCAGATTTTCCGATTCTGCACTCCTGTGTTCATGGTAAGCCTCTAGTTTACCTTGACAATGCTGCTACATCCCAGAAGCCTAGACAAGTACTAGACACCCTACGGGACTATTACGAGCGGTACAATGCTAATGTGCATCGTGGTGTACACTATTTGAGTGCTTTAGCTACTGAGGCTTATGAAGGTGCGCGGGATAAGGTAGCAGCGTTTGTAAATGCGGCTTCACGGGATGAAATTGTCTACACCCGCAACGCTAGTGAAGCAATTAATCTTGTTGCTTATAGCTGGGGGATGAGTAATTTACAGCCCGGTGATGAGATTATTATCTCGGTGATGGAACACCACAGCAATATTGTACCCTGGCAATTTGTGGCGCAAAAGACAGGGGCGGTGTTGAAGCATGTCAAGCTGACGGAAACTCAAGAGTTTGACTTGGATGACTTTAAGTCGCTAATTTCTGATAAAACCAAGCTGGTGGCTGTGGTGCATGTTTCCAACACCTTGGGTTGTATTAACCCGGTGGAAGAGATTATTTCTATTGCCCATGAATATGGAGCAAAGGTATTAATTGATGCCTGTCAAAGTGTGCCTCACATGCCGATTGATGTGCAGGCAATGGACTGTGATTGGTTGGTGGCTTCAGGACATAAAATGTGCGCTCCAACGGGGATTGGCTTCTTGTACGGCAAGTTGGAATTGCTGCGGGAAATGCCTCCCTTCCTCGGTGGTGGAGAGATGATTGCGGAGGTGTTTTTAGACTATTCTACCTACGCAGATTTACCGCATAAATTTGAAGCGGGTACTCCTGCTATTGGAGAAGCGATCGCACTGGGTGCAGCGGTGGACTATCTGAGTAATATTGGTATGGATAAAATCTATGCTTATGAATCAGAGTTAACAGCTTACCTGTTCGAGCAGTTGGGGACAATTCCCGAAGTTCGTATCTATGGTCCAGTCCCTGTCGTTGGTGGGAAGAATAGAGCTGCATTAGCAGCGTTTACCGTTGAGGATATCCACGCTAACGACTTATCTACATTATTAGACCAAGAAGGGGTGGCGATTCGTTCCGGACACCATTGCACTCAACCATTACACCGGTACTTAAACATTCCTGCAACTGCAAGGGCAAGTTTATCATTCTACAATACCCGTGAAGAAATTGATGTGTTTATCAAGGCGTTGAAGGAGACTATAGATTTCTTTGCTAGCGTATTTGATGAGTAAGTAAAGTTCTCATATCCTGTTGGTAGAGATGTTTGAGAAAACGTCTCTACATTTTTTTATTCTATAGTTCCGACACCAAATCATAATCGGTGTGTCAGCCTTATATTATTGCACAAAATTTTAGCTATTAGAATGGGTTAGGGGCACTGTAACCGATTGCTGTTATCAGGATGTGTATATTATACCAGCGATTGCTCACCCTTCTGAAGATAGCAAGACATGGAACTCCTTAATGTTACTGATTTTTCGTATATATCTGGTTACAAGCATTATTTTACTTTTATCTGTAATTTTACATAAACTATAAAAAAATAATTTACAGAAAAACTATATTCATTTGATTGATTTTTTACATAAAAAAATATAACATCTAATTATAAAATATTTTTATTTAGTCATATTTTAATAGCTAAAATAACTGCTGTTTATGAATAAAATTCTATCAATTTATTTTACGAAGAATTTCTATGCTATTAGCTTCTATAGGAAATATATTGCAGAATACTAGTAATCTAAATATACTATCTGCACTTGCTTCAAATAGCTTAGATAATTTTAATAAAAACCAGATATTATCTCTAATTGGTAGTAGCAGCTTTAATGATAATGAGCCGGTAAAAATATCTAGTTCTAACAATAACAATATTCCTAGCGCAGAATCGATAAGAGTCTCTAACAGCTTAGTATGGCGCAACTATAAAACAGGTGAAAATGCCATCTGGTTAGTGAATGGTACCACTGTGAGTTTTAGTGCGACACTGCCGCGAATACCAAATACTAACTGGGAAATGGTAGCGGTGGGTGATTTTAATGGAGATGGTCAAAAAGATGTGTTTTGGCGGGACTATGTAACTGGTGATAACGCTATCTGGTTACTCGATGGGACGACAATATCATCTTATGCTTTTTTGCAGTGCTATTCTGACACGAACTGGGAAATAGCAGCAGCGGCTGACTTTAATGGCGATCGCAAAGCTGATATTGTCTGGCGTAACTATCTAACAGGTGAGAATACCATCTGGTTTATGAACGGAAGCATAGCCATGTCCTCTGCTGTTTTAGAGGGGGTTACTGACACGAACTGGGAAATGGTAGCAGCGGCTGACTTCAATGGCGATCGCAAAGCTGATATTGTCTGGCGGAATTATCAAACAGGTGAGAATCGTCTCTGGTTGATGGATGGTAATACCCGCTTGGCTGAAGCTAATTTGCAGTCAGTGTCTGATAACAACTGGGAAATGGTAGCAGCGGCTGACTTCAATGGTGATAGTAAAGCAGATATTGTCTGGCGGAACTATCAAACAGGTGAGAATGCCATCTGGTTGATGAATGGTAGTAATATCACCTCCAGCGCTTTTGTATTGCATGTAACCGATACTAATTGGGCGATCGCATCTGTAGATGACTGTAACGGTGATAGTAAAGCTGATATTGTCTGGCGGAACTATCAAACAGGTGAGAATGCTATTTGGTTGATGAATGGCACTAACATCAGTTCCGCTGCCTTTTTACCACAGATGTCTGACAGCTTCTGGGAAATCACTGGGAGTGAAATTTTCGCTCCCATTGCTCCTGCTTCTGGACTAACTGGCTTTAACTCTTCCTATGGCTATGGTTTAGTGAATGCTGCGACTGCTGTTGCTACAGCCATCGGACAACCTGCATTTACCAATGTGGCTAATTCTGGCGGTAATAACTGGGGTAATGATATGGTAAATGCTCCAGAAGCCTGGGCAAGAGGATACACTGGGCAAGGAATCACTGTAGCGGTGATTGATGATGGAGTTGATATCAATCACGAAGACCTAAGAGGCAATATTTGGGTCAATACCAGAGAAATTCCCGACAACGGTATTGATGATGATAGCAATGGTTACATCGATGACATTAACGGCTGGAACTTTACCACTGGTGTAAGTGGTAATAACGGCAATGTCAGACCAGATAGCAGTTTCAGCACCCACGGTACTCATGTTGCGGGAACTATTGCTGCTCAAAACAATGGTATTGGCGTCACTGGTGTTGCCTACAATGCGAATATTATGGCACTAAAAGTCGCCAACACCGAGCAAGGAAATGATGGCTCTATTTATTGGCGAGATACAGGCAACCTATCCCGTGCGATTCGCTATGCTGTCAACAATGGCGCTCGTGTGATTAATCTCAGTTTGTCGTGGAATCAATCTCCCCAGTTACGAAAAGCCCTTAGCTATGCCGCTCGACATAATGTAATCACCGTTAGCGCTGCGGGAAACTCTGCCGATAGTACATCAAGAGCAGCACCAAAATATCCCGCTAATTATGCAACCCAGTACGGTATCTCTGTTGGTGCTGTCGATAGGAATAAAGTAATTGCTTGGTTCTCCCATCTGGCTGGTAGTGACAGCCGGATGCATCATGTCATGGCACCAGGTCTCAATATTTTCTCCACCCTTCCCAATAACAGATATGGATACTACAGTGGCACATCTATGGCAACTAACTATGTAGCAGGTGTAGTAGCGCTAATGCTCAGCGCTAATTCCAATTTAACTTCCGCGCAAATCCGGAGAATTATTGCGGATTCTGCTACCCATATGACCGCAGTCTAATTAGATGACCAAAAGAATTTGAGATTTGAAATTAAGGTTGCAGAGCTAATGTTGGAGAAGCTCTGAATCGAAATAAAAGCCCAAATCTAAAATCCAAAATCCGTCTTGGAAAGTTGGGCGGGACGGAAACCGACACCGCCCACTTTCCGCAAAATCCAAAATTGTTTGATGTTTATTTCATCGCTGCGGTGACTGCTGCATCCGCATTCACCAACCCACTGCCAAAATAATACTGCTACACCGTCACCGACTTAGGAACCGTACCCCGCTGAATCTGTGATTGGTAAAACTGATTTTCTGCCCCAGACAAATTCAACCGTTTGCTTGAGTAGTGCGATCGCTCTGTCTCGACTCAATGGGTTAGTTGCGATTAGTCTCTACACAGCCGAAAAACCTCATTTTAACCGAGCAATACGTAATGGTGGAAAGCAAGCTAGGTGGTGGTTGCCGCTGATTTGGATTGCGGTGATTTTTGGCACATTGTTGTTATTGCAGATGTTATTTATCTGAATCTATCCCTGAACCCAGTAGGCTGCAAATTGCCTAAATATCCTTCCCAAACTCACACCGAGGTTAACTCTATTCCAGTGCTTCAATTCCTTAAGTCCACCCCCAATTTATTAAACTCCCATCTACGCTCCAGGAGGCGATCGCACAATTCCTGATAACTCAAAACAATAATAAATAGTTATTTCATAAATAATTCATATACACAAATCTATACACTCAGCAATACTCGCTTAACATCAAAAAAATAATTGACAGGATTCTCAATTATTCACGTATTTACAAGGCTTTGCCGATGTAGTATAATTATTCATAATTCTGGCGACGTATGTATTTTTTAAAAAAACAACTCAAAACAGGGGAAAAAGTTACTTAACTTTACAGTATCTGGGATTTCATTGTAGTATGGGTATGATTTTTTTCCGGTTTCGCCTGAAAGACTAGTAGGAAAAAATTAATTAATGTAAAGCATTTTCCTAAAGAATAATTGCGAAAGCTGTTCAAGGCATTGACATCAAACAGTTATCTTGCTAGCAAACATACAGATGACTCCCAGCATCCAGGATAAAATCAGCCTTCATCTTTGATGGGCTGTTGTTGATGGGAGTTATTTTCCTGTGGTAAATCTTGCGGATCTTTTTCAGATGGGTCTAATTCACAAGACTCAGACACGACAACTAAATGTGATTGGCGGTCGTGATTGTTATCCCACTGATCCAACACGTCTTTAATCAAGACTTCTTGGAACCAAATCTTGCCGACAACCGTTAACGGAAGCGCCAGAAATAAGCCTAAAAAGCCAAAGAATGTGACGAAAAATAGCTGAGCGATTAAGGTCACGGCGGGTAGTAAGGATACCTGATGCGCCATGACAATGGGAGTGATGAAATTACTCTCAGCCTGCTGAATGACAAAGTAGAGAATAAACACAGCCACGGGTTTCCAAGGATTATCCAGAAGAGCAATAGCCATTGCTGGCAGAACACTCATCGTCGGTCCGAGGTTGGGAATCAAGTTCAAAAATCCGGCTAAAACCCCTAAAGCCAGTGCTGAACGAACATGTAAGACTGATAAGCCAGTAACGCTCATCAGTCCGACAACACTCATGGCAATCAAAGCGCCTGTTACCCATCCGCCCAAGGATACTTCACATTGATCCAAAATCCCGTCTACCCGCCGTCGGTAAAAGGAGGGAAATACCCGGATAAATACTTTGCGATAAGCAAGTGGGTCTGTCAACAACATTCCGGTTAACACCAGCACCAGCAATATTTTCAGCAGTACTTCCAAAGAGCCAGAAACAAAGGCGAAGGAGCTTCCTAGTACGCGATTGACTAAGGGAGCAGCTTGTTCGCTGAGGCGGTTAATATCAGGTATGTAGGGGATTAATTCGCTGGGAATACGACTTTCTAACTGGTCGAGCCAAACATTGAAGCGCTCTACACCCTTGGGAACTTGCTGTGTCAATTCTTGAAACTGGGTTGTAAACGGCGGGACAACTAGCCAGAAAAACCCAATGACAATTGCTAAAAAGATAACTACCGACAGCAGCGTTGCAAAATTGCGCTTGATACCTAAAGAGTTCTGGAGGCGACGAGCCAGACGATTTAAGGTCGTGGCTAATACAACGGCGGCAAACATCAGCAGCAACACGTCCCGAATTTGCCACAGGATGTATAGAGAAATCATTAAGGCGATTAAGCCTATCCATTGACCTAGATTCACAGACTGACTTACCCCCAGATAAACAGGAGCGCAATGAGCTTCCAATGCAGCTAGCGTACCCGATTTTGGCTACTGACGCCTAGTAGGAAGCTGGGACTGGGGGCTATTATCCATTACCCATTCCCTGCTGTTTTCGGAAGCGCCACCATAGTGCAATTGCCAGAATTATTGTTGGGGAGAGGATGGCGATTACAGCATTTGTGGTGTTGTCAGCAATGTCAAGGACAGGAGCAGCGTACTTAATAAATATTGATATGGCAAGGGAGTAAATTAATAATTTCGCTATCAATCCAGTCTGGTTTTTCATAAACGTTACAAAACTTTGCAAGTACGGCAATTGCTTTTATTTGTGGGGTAGACACCGAACCAAGCGATAGGCATCTAGTTTTTACAATAACTGCAAGCAGAATCAGGATCTACAACTAGAGCTACCCCTGATCTGGAGTTAGCGACCCGATCTATTTACCAGTTTCCCTACTGCTATTTCTGCTGTTGTTACTGCTACTGCCTATGATTTGGTTTGCAGTGGCTGTGGATGTGGTGGAAATTGCTGTAGCCAAGTTGGGCTTTGCTCCTAACGTTTGACTAATAACAAAGGAGGATATATCAAAAATGCCTGTGGAAACAAATAACGATAAAAAGCCGATCAAAACGCCAAGAGTCAGGCAGTTTGGTGGTAGCTTGCTGATTTTACTGACACTGCTGTTATTTCTTAACTTGGTGATTCCTAGTTTCTTTGGTGCGCGATATCCCCAGGTTCCCTACAGTGATTTTATTTCCCAAGTAGAGGCGGGTAAAGTGGAACGTGCCATTGTGGGAGGCGATCGCATCCAGTATGTGATGAAAACCCAAACTGCCGATGGTCAAACTGTGGAACAGGTGTACGCTACCACACCAGTCGCCATTGATTTAGATTTACCAAAGATTCTCCGCGACCATAAAGTTGAGTTTGCTGCACCCCCACCCAATCAAAATGGTTGGATCGGCACCCTTGCTAGTTGGATTATCCCGCCATTAATTTTCTTTGGTATTTGGGGATTTTTAATCAACCGTCAAGGTGGTGGACCAGCGGCATTGACGGTGGGTAAAAGCAAAGCTCGGATTTACTCCCAAGGGATAACTGGGGTGAAATTTCTGGATGTGGCTGGTGTGGATGAAGCCAAAGCCGAGCTAGCAGAAATTGTAGACTTCCTGAAAAATGCTGGTAAATACACCCGTCTAGGAGCGAAAATTCCCAAAGGTGTGTTGTTAGTCGGTCCTCCAGGAACTGGTAAAACCCTATTAGCAAAAGCCATTGCTGGGGAAGCTGGTGTCCCGTTCTTCAGCATCTCTGGTTCGGAATTTATCGAGTTGTTTGTAGGTGTGGGTGCTGCTAGGGTAAGGGACTTATTTGAACAAGCAAAGCAACAAGCACCCTGTATTGTCTTCATCGACGAATTAGACGCTCTGGGTAAGTCTCGTGCTGCTGGCGGTCCAATGATGGGTGGTAACGACGAACGGGAACAAACCCTCAACCAGTTACTGAGTGAAATGGACGGCTTTGACGCGAACACGGGTGTAATTATCATTGCTGCTACAAACCGTCCGGAAGTTCTCGACCCCGCATTACGTCGTCCCGGGCGCTTTGACCGCCAAGTTGTAGTAGACCGTCCTGATAAAATTGGTCGGGAAGCGATTCTCAAAGTCCATGCTCGCAACGTAAAATTAGCTGACGATGTAGATTTGGGTATCATCGCTGTCCGCACTCCTGGGTTTGCTGGTGCAGACTTGGCGAACCTAGTGAATGAAGCTGCATTACTCGCTGCACGTCAAAACCGCTCCGCTGTAATTATGGCGGACTTTAATGAAGCCATTGAGCGTGTGGTTGCTGGGTTGGAAAAACGCTCTCGTGTCCTCAACGAAACGGAGAAAAAGACTGTCGCGTATCACGAAGTCGGTCACGCGATTATCGGTGCCCTGATGCCTGGTGCTGGTAGAGTGGAGAAAATCTCTGTTGTCCCCCGTGGTGTTGGGGCTTTGGGTTACACTATCCAAATGCCAGAAGAAGACCGCTTTTTGATGATAGAAGATGAAATTCGTGGTCGGATTGCGACTCTGTTGGGGGGACGTTCGGCGGAGGAAATAGTCTTTGGTAAAGTCTCGACTGGTGCGAGTGACGATATCCAAAAAGCCACTGACTTGGCGGAACGGACTGTTACTCTCTACGGTATGAGCGACCAACTCGGTCCTGTGGCGTTTGAGAAAATTCAACAGCAGTTTCTCGAAGGTTATTCTAACCCCCGTCGTCCTGTTAGTCCGAAGGTGGCGGAGGAAATTGACACCGAGGTGAAGCAAATTGTTGATAATGCTCACCACATCGCTCTGTCGATTCTGGAATACAACCGCGATTTGCTGGAAGAAACCGCTCAGGAATTGCTGCAAAGGGAAATTCTTGAAGGTGTGGAACTGCGGGAACGTCTGGGTAAAGTCCAAGCACCACCGGAGATGGGGGAATGGTTGCGGACTGGTAAGTTACCGGCTGATATGCAACTGAAGCAGACGGTGTTGGTTTAAGGTTTCGCGCTCTCGTCGCAAAGGACGCAAAGATTTTCTGGCGTTCTTTGCGCTTTTGTTGTTCGTTCGTGAAAGCTCAGAAACCGAACTTTGGTAAGAAGTTGGGTTTCTGAGGTTGTTGATTTTTACCTGAATATTAAACTTTATGGTCGTTTGTTGCCTCTAGTCGTTTCATTTTCATCTGCAAATCAAAGTCGTCACTGCTAACAATTGTTTCTAAATTAGCCAAGCGTTCTTCAATTTGTTGTAACTGCTGAGTTTGTAATAGTTTAGCTGGTGATTTTTTATCGTCGGAACGCCAAACTGCAAAGGTTCCAGCCGCTGCTCCACCAATAGTTGCTAAAGGTAAAATAGCACCGCTTCTCGTAACCGCTGACAGGGGGATACAAATCGCTAGCATCCCAACAGCAATACCCCAAATTCTAGAGGTAGCAGCTACTCGCACATCCTTGATTTTTTCTAAGTCTGTTTCTGAATGTTTAGACATAAGTTTACCTTTAAGCTCTTATCTACTACTTTGGCACAATTATTTCCTGAGTTACTTCCTACTATCGGATTAAGTATAATTGCTGGGGATTGTTTGTGTAATTAAAAATAGTTAATTTCCCTGAGATTTTTTAGGTTTGATTTTTAATGCAACCCAGAATGTTTGTGAGTGCATTAGTCGGATGAAATGAACCGCCGTACGCGAAGCGTGCGCCCTTGGCGCATATAACGCCGATTAACGCCGATAAAATTGATTTCTATTAATGCATGAAATTAAAGTTGATGCGCCACTACAAAATTATAACTAAAAATTTAAAATATCTAAAGATGCTTCTATTTCTAAATCTAAAATTCTTTCTCTTACCTTTTTATGTTCCGCTAGTTTACCTGTTTGACGATAAAGCTCACAAGCTTTCTGAAAATCTGCAATCCCACCCTGCTTATCTCCTAGCTCAGTGCGAAGATTTGCGCGATTATAATAAGCTTCAGCATCATTAGCATTAATATTTATTGCCTGAGTATAATCCTGAATTGCACCCTCGTAATTTCCTGTGTCAGCGCTAACATTTCCCCGATTATAATAAGCGTCCGCATCTTGAGGGTTAATATTAATAGCTTGAGTATAATCCTGAATTGCACCCTCGTAATCTCCTAGGTCATAGCGAAAATTTGCCCGGTTTTTATAAGCGTCAGGATTATTGTCATTCATTTCATTGTTTAGCTGAAAAAGCTCCGGTTTTTTCTGGTAATCTTCTAGGTTAACAGGGGCATTACTTTGAGGATTCACATATTCTTGATGGGGATGAATATTTAACTGCTGATTTAATTGATATTTGCTTTCGGTGAGATAGGGATTTTTAAGCAAATTTTGCTCAGGATAATCATCATGA
>JAYKJH010000161.1:0-96624 GCA_035285345.1 Nostocaceae cyanobacterium
AGGGGCATTACTTTGAGGATTCACATATTCTTGATGGGGATGAATATTTAACTGCTGATTTAATTGATATTTGCTTTCGGTGAGATAGGGATTTTTAAGCAAATTTTGCTCAGGATAATCATCATGAGGATTAATTTTAATAGCTTGAGTATAATCCTCAATAGCTCCTTGATAGTCTCCTAGGTGATAACGAGTATAGGCACGATTTCTGTAGGCAACTGCATAGTTAGGATTATTATTAATTGCCTGAGTATAATCAGCAATAGCGCCGTCGTAGTCTCCCAATTGATAGCGAGCCAAACCACTTTTATTGTATGCTTGAGCATAATGTGAATTGATATTTATTGCTTGGTTATAATCAGCGATCGCTCCTTCGCAATCTCCTAGTTGATAACGAGCTATACCGCGTTTGTAATAACTAGGAGCATCGTTAGTTTTTATTTGCAATGCAGCAGTGTAATTAGTAATTGCTGACTGATAATTTCCGGTGGTTAAACAATCATCTCCTAGTTTGATGTAAAGCAGATGTAGCTCTTCATCTCGATACTGAAAAACATCATCATCAGTAAATAAATCGCGATTGATTACCTGATTTTTTAAGGGTTTATGATTTGTTTCTTGCTGCTGGGATTTATACGTGTAATCTGGATATTTTTGTCTGGATAAATTGTAGTTAGGAGAATTATATTTAGGAGGAGATTGTAACTGTTCTAAATAGCTGCGTAAGCCTCCCCCATATAGCAACTGTTTTATACCAAAGGAAATTTTACCAGTTCGCAGTTTAATCATTTCTGTGGGGAGAAACCCTGCTAAAAACAAATTATATTCTGGTTGTGCTTCATTCACTTCTTCTTGAATTAAAATGCAGACGACAACGGCGTTTTTCTGGACTTCTTCTGCACTCACAGACCAACGAATTCTATCAAGAATGCCGTGACGGGATTTTACTTCAATGCCAATTGTAGGGTTAGAAGTTAGGGTAAAATCAATTTTACCATCTCCACCAAATCGTTTTTCATAATCGACTTCAGTAATTAAATCTGCTAACCGTTCTTTGACAACTTCCTCACCCAATTTTCCTTTAAGATTACTAATAAAAACATCTCGGACTGGCGAAGTTCGCTTATATTTTTCTGCCATCAACCAACAAAATTCCCGTAATTGCTTTAACCTGTCTCCGGAGATGATTGTTAATTCACTATATTGACCTTCTATTTCTGAATGTAGTAGACAACCAGATTTCAGCCTTTTAATAAAATCAGACTGTAGTGATTGCAGTACAGTAGTCCAGTCCATTTCTACTTCTGTAAATCTGTGGATTAATATTAGAATTATGGCAAAAATCCGCAAAATTCCCTCACCTCTCCCCAAGGGAGAGGGGTTGGGGTGAGGGTTGGGGGTGAGGGTAACACCAATGATTTAGGCTTACGGTATAAGTCTATTTCTGCTTCGTCTCAGGTGTATCTTCTTCATACACCATTAAGTCCCCTGGCTGACACTCTAGTGCTTTACACAGTGCATTCAGGGTTGCTTCGTCAATTCTCGTGAAGCGACGACGATTTTTCATTTTAGAGATAGAGACAGGACTCATGCCTGTTAAAAGAGCTAACTCTTTATTTCTCATGTCTCTCTCTGCCATTATGACTGCTAATCTCCAGCGAATCACTACTTAAATACTTGTATACATCTTTCCTGTTGCAAAGCTGATGCTAACATTCTGGGTTATGTATTGTGATTTTTATAAGCATTCAAGATATTTTATTAAACGCAGCGTTTACAAAAATCCAGGTTTTCAGTAAACTACGGATGTACGGATAACAAAGCGACCCTCGAAACGAGGAGTTTCGGTAACACACCTCTGGCTAGTCAAACTTGAGTGTGTTAGCGAAGCTCTTCAGAATCAGGTTCGCTTTGTTCACCAAAAAACAAGGTGATTCTTCTATGATAAAACCAAGTTCAGTTCCCGAACTGCTAAAAGCGCCTATTCCCAACGCATCGTCAGGGAAGCAACCTATCCGTCTCCTCGCTTGTGGTGTCCCTAAAGGTGTGGATAGCATCGTTCACCACTTGCATATTATTAGCTTTGCAGAAGTCGCTGAGTGGAGTCCACCGTTACCGTCTCCTGTGGTTGGGGAAGTGATGAGGATTTTGACGCGGTATGTAAGTATTTAGTAATTGTTGTAGTATTTAGTAATTGTTGTAGGGTGGGCAAAATTTTGTCCACCCTACGGATATTATTGAGGTGCTTTCAAGACGACACGTATCAATGCTCAAATTTACATTCCTGAACCTTGCCATTATTAGCAGTACGTTGCTTTCATTTACAATAAGTACTGGTGTGCCTGCTGCCAATGCTCAATCCAAACAATGTGCATCTGAATCTGTTTCAATTTCCCGAAGTGGAAAAATAGCTACGGAAATTACATTTATCAACCAAAGAAACGCACCAGTAAAGCTATATTGGCTTGATTACTCAGGTCAACGGAAGTTTTACACCTTAATTGCTCCCAGCAACAGAATTACTCAAAGCACCTTTGTAACTCATCCTTGGGTAATTACTGATAATAATAACAATTGCCTGGGTGTTTATTATCCTGATGGACAACCGCGCATAGTAGAAATTTCTGATTGAATTACAAAACACTTGGAGAAGTGAGGTTTAGCCTTGCTATAAGGGCATTTTCGGTTAACTGTAACAGCGATTTTTGGAGGGTGGGCAAAATTTTGTCCACCCTACGGATATTCTTCCACTTTTGATATCCTGTTCGTAAATAATTATAAAAAATATTTCATAATAACCAAATAAAAATTATAATGTGGCATCTTATTTACATATAGAGATGAACCGCCATGTCTGCTTATAAATTTTATCCTATTATGTTAGCGTTATTAATTATTAATTTGAATAGCAAAGATACTCAAAGTAGAGAAAATACTTCTTTCGCAAATATTCAGTCAATAATCTCACTGCCACTCACCGATATTTTTACTATATCTCAAGCAAACAATAAGAAGGATATTGCAGCAATTAGAGCAGTTTTTGATGCTAATATCAAAGCTTTGACAGAAGAAAATTTAGAAGCGGCTATGGCTACAATTGATGAAACATCTCCATTTTTTGAAAGAACTAGAAATCTGACTGAATTAATGTTTAAAACCTATGACTTAAAATATGAAATTAATCAATTTGAAGTGCTAAATATTTCAGAAAATCAGGCAACTGTGAGGATAAGTCAGACTACTAAAAAGATTCATGGTCCCGCATTTCGCGATAATATATTGCTCTCTAAAAATGTAGTAAAAAAATCTCGTGGTCAATGGAAGATTTTTAGCACAGAAATAGAGAGCATTAAGTACTTAAATTAGAGGTTAGCTGTAGGAATACAACAGTGTTTTCCCCCTACAACGACTGGAAAAATTATCTTTAAAATTAAAAAACTACACCCCCACAGCCGGATATTCCTGCAAAGCTATCTTTAAATACCTTCCCGTATGGGATTTCTCATTTTCCGCTACATCCTCCGGTGTTCCCACAGCCACTAATTCCCCACCTTTATCACCACCTTCCGGACCTAAATCTATCACCCAATCAGCGCAACGAATCACATCTAAATTGTGTTCAATCACCAAAATCGAATTACCCTTATCCACCAATCTCTGCAACACATCTAACAACTTGTGGACATCATAAAAAGATAACCCAGTCGTCGGTTCATCAATTAAATAAAGTGTCTTTCCTGTGGCTCGTCGGGACAATTCCGTTGCTAATTTCACCCGCTGCGCTTCCCCACCAGATAAAGTAGTTGCAGGTTGTCCCAATTGAATATAACCTAATCCCACATCAACCAAAGTTTGTAAGCGGTTAAAAGCCTTGGGAATATTTTGGAAAAACTCCAAACTTTCCTCAACCGTCATATTCAAAACATCAGAAATAGACTTATCTTTGTACTTCACCTGCAAAGTTTCCCGGTTGTACCTTGCACCTTTACAAACCTCACATTGCACGTACACATCCGGTAAGAAATTCATTTCAATTACATTCACACCCTGTCCGCTGCAAGCTTCGCAACGTCCACCCTTAACATTAAAAGAAAATTGCCCCGGTTTATAACCCCTAGCCTTCGCTTCAATAGTTTGAGAAAATACATCCCGAATTACATCAAAAACCCCCGTATAAGTCGCAGGATTGGAACGCGGGGTTCTCCCAATCGGAGATTGGTCAATCACAATAGCCTTATCAATCGTCTTCAAACCCTTAATTTCATCCAACTCCTTCGGGAATGGAACCTTCTTAGTTAATTGGTGCTGTAAAGCGGGATAAAGTAACTCATTAATCAGCGTCGATTTCCCCGAACCAGAAACCCCAGTTACCGCCACCAACTTCCCTAAAGGAATCTCCACCGTGATATTTTTTAAATTATTACGATGGGCATTTTTAATCACCAAACTCAGCCCATTTCCCTCTCTCCGTTGTCCTGGAGTAGGAATTACCTTACGTCCCGAAAGATAAGCACCCGTTAGGGAATTTTCCGCCTCTAATAGCGCCTGTAAATCACCCTGCGCTACAATATTTCCACCATGAATTCCCGCACCAGGACCAATATCAACCAAATAGTCAGCAGCACGAATTGTTTCCTCATCATGCTCCACCACAATTAACGTATTACCCAAATCCCTTAACTTAGTTAAAGTTTGCAATAACCGCCCATTATCCCGTTGATGCAAACCAATACTTGGCTCATCCAAAACATACAAAACCCCCGTCAAACCCGCACCAATTTGTGTTGCTAATCTAATGCGTTGTGCCTCCCCACCGGAAAGCGTCATCGCCGCCCTATCAAGAGTTAAATAATCTAACCCCACATCCAACAAAAACTGCAACCGCGCCTTAACTTCTCTTAACACCAAATCAGCAATTTGTGCCTGCCGTTCCGTTAACCTTAAACCCTCAACTCTCTCCCGACAATCGCGAATTGAAACCCCCACCAAATCCAATATATTATACTGTCCCAACCGGACTGCTAAAGCCTCCGGTTTCAACCTTTTACCCTCACAAACCGGACAAGGCTGGTCAATTAAATACTGCTCCAACTTTTGCTTAATTAACTCACTTCCCCCCTCATATTGCTTTTGCAAAACCGGAATCACACCCTTAAACTCTCTTCTACCCTCTTCCCTTCGCGTACTTCGTGTCTTCGTGGTTCCCTCCTCCCCATTCAAAATCACCTCCCGCTGCTCATCCGTCAACCGATTCCACACAGTCTGCAACTCAAACCCATAAACCTGTCCCAACCCATACAACAACTCCAAATAATAGGAATTATCCTTCTCAGCCCAAGGAGCGATCGCCGCATAAACCGGTGCCTCCGGGTTAGGAACCACCAACTCCGCTGCAAATCTCCTTAAACTCCCAATCCCGTGACAATGGGGACAAGCACCATAGGGAGAATTAAACGAGAACAGACGCGGTGACAACTCCTCCATCACCGCTCCATGTTCCGGACAAGCAAAATTCTCGGAAAATACTAACTCTGCATTCGTATCATCTATAATATCAATCACCGCAATTCCACTAGACCGCTTCAAGCAGGTACTCAGAGAATCAACCAAACGCTCCTGAATACCAGCCTTTTGTACTAAGCGGTCAATAACCACCTCTATATTATGGGTATAATTCTTATCTAACTCAATGGCGTCTGCTAAGTCGCGCACCTCCCCATTTACCCGCACGCGCACAAACCCTTCCGAAGCCAGACTAGATAATAGCTTTTTGTGCGTTCCCTTCTTCCCCCGCACCACCGGCGCCAGAATTTGAAACTTTGTCCGCTCTGGCAGTTCTATAATCTTATCCACCATCTCGTCAATGGTTTGGGGAGCGATGGAGCGATCGCACAGGGGACAATGGGGTTTACCCGCTCGACCAAATAACAAGCGCAAGTAGTCGTAAATTTCTGTTACCGTTCCCACAGTGGAACGCGGATTATGAGATGTGGACTTTTGGTCAATAGAAATTGCCGGACTTAAACCCTCAATCGCTTCCACATCCGGCTTATCTAATTGTCCGAGAAATTGCCGTGCATATGCACTCAGCGATTCCACGTAGCGGCGTTGTCCTTCCGCAAAAATGGTATCAAACGCCAGGGAAGACTTACCAGAACCAGACACACCCGTGAACACAATCAAGCGATCGCGTGGTAGTTCCAAGTCAATATTTTTCAGGTTATGCTGCCTTGCACCCCTAATGCGAATGGTGTTTTGGCTGTTGTGGTGTGGGTGATGCCCGTTAACAGCAGCAGCTAACTTGATTTCTAATGGATTGGCAGTCTGAGACATGGAGGCAGCACGAAATATACCTTAATGATTCTAGCGTTCACTCTAGCTTTAAGGAACAAGCGTACTATTGGGGAATTATATTCAGTAATATTACTGAATTTATTGCAATTTTCGTGACTGTATCCGGATGTTTCGGTAATTTTTAGAATTAATAAATCAGCAGTATACACACCCGATTTACTCCGAAAAACAGTGAAAAATACCAATTATTACGGTTGTAATTTAAATAATATTTACACAATTTTAGAGTATTGATGCGAACATAAATAGTTGTTCACTAACTCTTTGGGGAAAATTAATGAAAAATTTACCATCTCAATGTACTTAAGAAAATGTGATGTTTTAGTAAAAAAAATCATCTGGATATTAGTGTTTATTGGCTGGCTTAACTATTGCATTTTGAGGTAAATAAAATTACACTATATTTTGTTAAGCCGGTATCAAAAAAATAAATTCCCTGTTACTGTGCATCTCAATCATTGGTATTAAGTAGGGATAATCAGCGGTTAACATTCATTGATTCTTGACCCTGTAGCAGAGATTGATATCGACAATTTCCAAGAGAACAAGAAAATAAGTTCTCTCTCAATAAAAAATTTTATTCTATACCAGGCATTTTACCAATCAATCTGCTAACGATTTTTCGTTAGCAGCAGCATTTTTTGTGGATTTGATTATTTGTCATCAAACTTACCCATGTCTAATAGCAACATCTTCAACAGTTTGACTCAACAAACAGCCGCAACAACTATCAACCTTGACCAACAAATCAGTCGAGAACCTATTGCTACTGAATTTGGTCATTACCAAAAATTCCGAATTTCTGGTATTTTTGCAGGAGAAGCTTACTCAATTCAAAAAAATCTGATTTACGGGATACCAGCAGAGTTATTGGAAGGATACTTTGATGGTAGTTACATCGTAGATACAAGACTACTACCACTGATTGATAATGATTGTGTACCAATTCAAAGTTGGGAATTGAGCTTACGCAATTCGGAACACAAGGTGATGAAAAAATTTACTTCCTATATGCCTAACTCCCAAGCAGAGCTAGAGGTTTGGGAAAATTTAACCCTTTGCAAGTTTCGAGAAAATACCTGTTTTTTACAGTTAGCTTTTTCCCGGAAGTTTCGCGGCAGAGGTAAAGTTAATCTCAAGAAAAATGGTTATGGAGAAGCTCTATCTCTAGCAGTGTTTTTAAATGACGATTGGGGAGAAGGAACAATCAACGTTGTCTCTGGTAAGAGTGAACCCTTTTCTGAGATAGTTTCTCAAGCCTCCAAAGCCCGCAGAACAGTATCTAGCCGCATCAAGAGTTGGTTTTGGTAAGCAACGGATGTTATAAGGGATGTAACGGATGGTTTATCTGTGGGATTAACAAATCACCTATCCG
Source organism: Nostocaceae cyanobacterium (assembly GCA_035285345.1). Classification (GTDB taxonomy): domain Bacteria; phylum Cyanobacteriota; class Cyanobacteriia; order Cyanobacteriales; family Nostocaceae; genus JAYKJH01. The sequence goes on from JAYKJH010000161.1 coordinate 7,730, forward strand.
CTACATCCGCTACCTATCCGTTGCCACTTCCCTTGCTTAAAAATATGCTAACCACTGGATAATTTGTGGATTCACTAATTCTGGTACTTCATCATGCGGACAGTGACCAGCATTAGGGATAGGAACAACTTCAATTTGTTGACCATTCTCCCGTGCTTGCTGATAAATTTTCGCCCCAGAAATCGGCGTCCAAGGGTCAGCAGCACCCCAAATTACTAACAATCGATGTTGGACTTTTGGTAATAATTCCGCCGGTGAAGGACCAGGAGGTGCGGTAATAATTGAAGCGAAAACTTTATGCGCTCCTGGGTCACAAGAAGGTGTATAAAGCATCTCTACCAATTCATCAGTCACTGCTTCCCGACGGCGATACACTTGGTATAAAGTACGACGAATCTGATGTTTTTGGCGAATGCGATTAAATACAAAACTCCCAGTAATCGGGTGACTTACCACCTTATTAAAAGCAGACATCACAACTCTTAAAGGTGGGTTGAGTTCGTGGGGACGATGATTCAAACCACCTGCAGAGTTAATTAATACTCCACCAGCAGCAATTTCTGGGTGTTCTGCCACTACTGCTAAGCTAATCAAAGCACCGATGGAATTACCGATAAATACCGCCGGTTCTTGGATGTGTTCCGTCCAGAAATCTTTCAAAAGTTCCACCCATACCTCCACAGAGTAATCAATGGGTGCCTTGTCGGAACCACCAAAACCCAACAAGTCGAGAGCAAATACTTTATACCCAGCTTCAGCGAGAACGGGGATATTTTTCCGCCAATGTCCAATGGAAGCACCAAAACCATGCACCAGTACCAAAGGTCGTCCAGTTCCCTTGACGGTGTACTGGATGTTGTAACCTTTCCAAGTCCAAAGGAATTTCTCAAACGGGTGTGTGGTTAGCGATTGAGTAGTTAGGGTCATTATTAAGATTGGTTAAGCGTGTCTTTAATATACTTATGTTCTCAGATTTTCCTGGTTTGCGGGCAAAATGTTATTTTTAAACCAGTCCCAGTGGAATTAAGGTCTGGCGGATTGTTCAATAGAGGAAAAGCAAGTAATGCCGACAACTTCCATCAACCTGCGGTTAGAACCAGGACAAAAAGTCACCCTCCAACCTGTTAACTGGTCAGGGTTTGAAGAGATTCTGGCTGAGTTAGGAAATAAGCGTTCATCTCGCATTGCTTATGCTAATGAAATTTTAGAAATCATGGCGCCACTACCAGAACATGAACGGTCAAAAGTCTTACTTGCTGATTTAGTAAAAACCCTGTTGAAAGTTCAGAAACGAGCCTGGGAACCTCTTGGTTCAACTACTTTTAAGCGGGAAGGTATGAAAGCAGGAATTGAGCCGGATGATTGTTTTTATATTGCAAATTACAAAGCCGTAATTGGTAAAAATCGACTTGACTTGAATATAGATCCACCTCCTGATTTAGCACTAGAAACTGATGTTACCTCCAAGACGGAAATTGATGCTTATGAAGCTTTGGGAGTACCAGAATTATGGATATATGCGAATGGGAAATTAAGAATTCATTTATTGCAAGAAGGTAAGTATGTGGAGTCCCAGGTGAGTGCTACGTTTCTTGATGTAGCTATTGGGGAGATTATTCCACGGTTTATGATGCGTGCGGGGGAGGTGGGGGTGAGTCTGGTGTTGGAAGAGTTTGAGGAGTTGATGAGGGGAGGGTGATTGATTAAAAGTTGGTGTCATCACTTCAAAAAATCACGTTTTATCGGATAAAAATTAAACAATTCCTACACCATAAAAACTAGATAGACTCATTTTTCATGATTTTTTATATTAACAATTATTTCCCTTGCTACTTAGCATTATCCCCAACAATGGGTTAAATTATACTTAATTTATATCTATATTTTATTCCTGATTTTCCTTAAGCAACTCCCGCATCAATTGCTTCAAATTTTCTTTATTCAGCGTCACTTTAACTTCAATCTGTTGCTCAGCATCCCGTAAACTAAGGATTTGCTGATTACCGTTACTTACATATTCCCACTCAGGATTTGCCACTTCAATAGTTTGATATTTGATAGTTGGTAATCCTACGCGGATAACCAATTCTTTCTGCGACTGCGGAAAAATATACAACTGCTGGTGCAGCTTATCCAGAACCAATTGATGCGGTGTAGTATTGCGCTCTTGGCTAGAATCAGGTTTGCGCCAGTAAAGTGTAATACCCCGCAATTCCGGGCTAATTATCGCAAACAACTCATCAAAGCGCTTAGCTTCCCAATTAAGTTCCCCCACTTCCCCACTGTTAGGAATCAATCGCTGTTGCCAAAAAACCTCCTTACCGCTTAAACCTTGCCACCATTCGCTGATAATAGCGAGATTCTGAGGAGCTTCCGGATTGTTACTACCTTGTTGCCAAACAGTTTTCAGTTGCATAAATCAATTTTGGATTGATAAAACGTGATTAATCGTGCCGATAGATTTTGATTCAAGTGTAAACAATCAGATTACGCACACCATCGCATCCCACCCCAAAACTCTTGGCGCACAGGAGCGTCTTGGCGGTTAACAATAGTTAACATGGACTTACCAATCATTTACCACCCCAACTACGTCGCTCCCCTACCAAGAGGACATCGCTTCCCGATGCCCAAATTTCGCCTCCTGTACGAACTATTATTAGCCGATGGGGTCGCCCATCCCGCACAAATTCACACCCCCTTGCGTCCTCCCCAGGAGTGCATAGAATTAATTCACACCCCAGAATACGTCCAAGCCTATTGTGACGGCACCCTTGACCCCAAAGCCCAACGACGCATCGGCTTACCTTGGAGTCCGGAACTAGTTAATCGTACCTGTGTCGCCGTCGGTGGAACAATTCTTGCCGCTAAACTAGCACTACAAGTGGGTTTAGCTTGCAATACCGCTGGGGGAACCCACCATGCTTTTCCCAGTTACGGTTCCGGGTTTTGCATTTTCAATGACTTAGCGATCGCCTCCCGCTACCTCCAGCAACTTGGACTTGTCCGCAAAGTTCTGATCGTAGACTTAGATGTCCATCAAGGTGACGGCACCGCTTTTATCTTCCAAAACGACGATACTGTATTTACCTTCTCCATGCACTGTGAAGTTAACTTTCCCGGTACAAAGCAAACAAGCGATTTAGACGTTCCCCTACCGGAGGGAATGGAAGATGAAGCCTACCTGCAAACCCTAGCAAACTACCTGCCTGATTTACTATCACACGTGAAGCCCGATTTAGTGTTGTACGATGCTGGTGTTGACCCCCATATTGGAGACAAGCTGGGAAAATTAGCCTTAACTGATACAGGGATTTATCGTCGGGAAATGCAGGTTCTCAGTACCTGCACATCTGCTGGCTATCCCGTCGCCTGCGTCATTGGTGGCGGTTATGCTGATGATATGAAGTCCTTGGTTTACCGTCACTCCCTACTACACCGTGCCGCCAGTCAGGTTTATCGCCAAAATCGTTTATATTAAATTTAAGACTAAGAATCTAAAAAAAACTTAAAATTTTGGCTTAGATAGTTCAGATACCAGAGATAGATGCAAACTTTTGTCTATTTCTATACACTTTACTTAAATCCCTCCCTTAAGGGTGGGGTCTTACTACCATTGCTCAACAAGAGGCGAGGAGATGACCGTGCTGCTCTCAAAAGGTTTTGAAATTGAGATGTACACCGGCACGCCCCAGGGTGAAATTGTCGGACTATCAGACCAAATTGTAGCCTCTTTGGAGGGATTTGTCCGAGAGCCGGATAGCCGTAACGTGGAATACATGACAGCACCGTTATATAACTATGACCAACTGTTGTGTGCCATACTGCGTCCTCGGCTGAAACTCCGCAATTATTTACAGCGTTTAGGCGACTATACCCTGATTCCCGGCAGTACCCTTTCTTTGGGTGACAGTACGCGCTTTTACCGTTCTGACCCGAAAAATCCCTATCATGCCTATATTCAGCAAACCTACGGTACCAACGTAGTTACCGCCAGCGTCCATATCAACGTTGGTATCAGCGATCCAGAATTATTAATTCGGGCTTGTCGTCTCATCCGTGTGGAAGCTCCTCTGTTCCTAGCTTTGACTGCCTCATCTCCCTTTTTGGATAGCAAGGTCACGGGGTATCATTCGACTCGCTGGGGTGTATTTCCCCAAACTCCAGCCCATGTGCCTTTATTTACCAGCCATGCCCATCACATTCAATGGGTTGAAGAACAACTAGCTGCCGGTACGATGCAAAACGTTCGTCACCTATGGGTATCAGTACGTCCCAATGGCGATCGCCGTCCCTACGACCTGAATCGTTTAGAATTGCGAATTTGTGACTTAGTTACCGACCCCATAGCTCTACTAGCCATTACTGCTTTACTAGAAGCACGGCTATTGCAATTAATCGACAACCCTGAACTAGACCCTCTATCAGGGAGTGTTTTCTCTGCCGAAGAATTACTCACCATCACCGCTGCCAACGAAATGGCTGTTGCTCGTCATAGTCTAGATGCCCAATTAACCCATTGGCAAGATGGCAGAACCATCACTGCTCTTGACTGGATTAGCGAACTTTATCAGCAAGTATGGGAAATTGCTAAACAACAAGGCTTTAGTTGTTTTCTATCACCCGTGCAAAAAATCCTCCGCGAAGGTAATGAAGCCCAACAATGGTTACAACTCCATGCTCTTGGTATCGACCCTCACCTAGTAGTTACCCAAGCTATTAAAGGTATCCGCCAAAGAGAAATTGAACTCGAAGATAAATTGTGTTCCAGAGCGTTAGTTGCTTGATTTGAGTGGGAAACCTAAAATTAGACCCTTCTTGAGAGAGTTCTGAATTTGGTTAAACATAAAGGCCAAGACGGCGATGTATGGAGAATAACTATTTTCCCATTTTCTCGTCTTCCCTTTTAGTTAGTCCGTAGTTCAGTTCGGTTAATTATCCTCTTGTAGCTTCCCTATCTCTAGAGATAACAATTTCCCTAGAGGTAGGGAATTACATTTCCCACATATAACTTAAATCTTCTTGACATCACCTCTGATGATTTTTAATGGTTGGTGCGGTTCTATGCTTTTAAAAAACTAATCATTTAATCCATCACAACTTATATAAAAAAAAGCTATAAATTGCATCTATCTAGAGGTAGATTAGTAAAAAAGCATAGATAGTTAACGACTAAAAGAGTAAGTTGATACCAAATGCCACAGATTGTCTTAGTTCATCCACAAATTCCCCCGAATACAGGCAATATTGCTCGTACTTGTGCGGCAACAGGTACAGAATTACACTTGGTGGGACCTTTGGGGTTTGAGATTAGCGATCGCTATTTAAAACGAGCTGGGTTAGATTATTGGCCTTATGTAAACTTGCGTTATCACGAGACATGGGAAGATTTTAAAAGCTTACATGAACAACGCGGCGGTAGATGCCTTGGGTTCACCGTTAAAGGCAGTTATAAGTACGTAAAATTTGAATTTCAAGCCGATGATTGGCTGCTGTTTGGCAGCGAAACAACAGGTTTACCGAGTGGAGTTTTATCAGCTTGTGATGCTACCCTGAGCATTCCAATGGCACAACCAGGGGTTAGGAGCTTGAATCTATCCGTCAGTGTAGCAGTGGGATTATTTGAAGCTCGGCGTCAATTGGGCTATTTACAATAACTAGTTGACCGTCTTGAGGTCGGCGATCGCACTCGCCCATGATACTCTGATATTCCTGAATATCCCGGTAGTAGCGGTCAGATTTCTGGGTAGGAGTTGAATTTAGTTATACCTATATATATATAAAATTAATTAGCGATTGATAGATTATTTGTTTTTTGCATTACCCAGTTGCAACCTGTCAAGAAAATGTAAATATAAGCACATAAAAGTTGAAGAATAGATAAATATTTCCTAAGTTAAAATCGGCAAACTTCCCCTTATATATAAGAAATAACTATATAAATTTACTTTAATCAACCCATCGAGGTGATAGATTTTCATTAATCTAAAGTTCATATAAACCACCCCTTAACTGGGCGAAATAGTAATATTGGCAAGCTTTGTAGCGATTGTCCCCTAGAGTACCATGAATAATGGTGCTGGGGGATCTGCGAAATTGTACGGTTGTTTTGAACAGGAAAATCAGCGTAAATTCTCGTCTTGATTAGACTGATTGGGTGCATAAACCTTGAAAATAGTTCCAGAAGAGTAGTTGATATTTGAGTTGCCAATATGTATTGATTCCCAAGGAAATGTGCATAATAGCTTCAGGATGTTACGCGAGCGACAAAAGTCGCAAAGGATAGCCACCATGAGAAAGATGTAGAGAAAAACACAACAAAGGTTTTCAAGAATACAGATAACTAGAGAACACAATGATTCAAAGTTTTATTAATTATTGTGAGCTTGTCTAAAACAAAGAAGCAAGGTAATCTGGCGTATGTATGTCTTTGGCGTGTGATCTCGATCTATTCTCTGTAGTGACTGGAATCATTGACTGGTAAAAAACTCAAAAATGAAGCCAGTTAAGCGCTAGTGTTCTTAGGAGGTCGTCTTTGAAACGAGCATTGAAGAAAGATAAGGCTGTTCCCAGCAATACCCAAAATGAAGATTCCCTGATGGGACAAGAAAAACCAGTTAATCCCAAGGGTAATAGGCAGTTACGTACTTCGGCAGCAATGATTGGCTTGGCAATCTCCATGGGAGCTTCCAGCCTGGTAGTCACTCAGCAAAGCGATAAAGCTCTGGCAGCTGATCCAGTAGGGGAATCTTCACCCAGCACAACTGTGGCGACGACAGAAGCAGAAGCGACCGTTGCACCAAGCCTTTCCGTGCAATCAGAAGCAGACTCATCGAATGCGACAGCGAAAACAGCAGCTAAGGTAGAAAAACCAGTAAAGGTAGAAAACCCAGTAGCTGTTATCCGCAAAGCATCGGAACTGGAAGCTAGTTTGCGATCGCAGCATAGAGACATTGCTAAGTCCCAAACCCAGGAAGCAGTATCTGTAAAACCTCAAGTCAATGACGCACCCGCAGTTAAAGTAGAGCAACGCAGCGAAAGCGTCGAGACGGTAGTTACCTCTTCTAAACCAGAGGTGGGTGTTGTTGGTAGCCAATCTGAATCAGTAACTTTACCATCACCAGCACCAAGTGCAACGGAGGAAGTTGCGGGTGATGTCGATGCTCAACTGAAGGAAAAGCAAGAGCTAGCACTTCATCAATTAAAGGCAAAATCGAACCGTTTAAAAGATAGTCTGGCGGAGTTGCGGTCTGAGGAGACGAGTGAAATTTCTGTACCGGCTGCTAATGATGCAGCAACAACAACGGTGGTTGAGCCAATGCCAGCCACCGTTAGTGTAGGTGAAAGCGAACAGCAACCACAAGCAGTAACTGAGTTAACTCAAAGTGATGCATCTGTCTCACAACAGACTCCATCACCTGTAGCAGCAGAAGCACCCCAGTTACCAAAAACTCCGGTAACACAACCAACACCGGTGGTGACAACACCCCAGTTACCAAAAACGCCGGTAACACAACCGACACTGGTGGTAGAAACACCAGCATCGGTTTACCAAGTTAGACCAGGAGATACACTGGGTGCGATCGCACGTCGTCATGGGATTACTGTTGCGGATCTAGTCAAGGTAAATAGCATCAGCGATCCCAATCGCCTGCAAATAAATCAAAAAATCAGCATTCCTACCGCTGATGAGCCTAAGATCAGCCAGCCTGCAGTAGCTGCAACTAGCCCCAGACCCTCATCAGTAATTGAGACGAAGCTAGGAAATATCGTTCCCCCTGTAAAAACAGCTTCCTTAAACCCGATTGTTCCGGCTGCTTTACGTTTAGCCAATGCGTCTGAGACACCAGTAGCGATTACGGTTCCCACACCGATAGCATTTAATAACCAAGAAACGGTAAAGTCGCAATCAGCTACCTCTTCTCAAACAACATCTCCTGCCAAAATAATCACCGCCTCCCAATCTATTCCTGCCACTCCTGTAGCAATTAAACCTACCTCTAGCATTGGTGCGACCGTACCACCAAAGGTAGAGGCAGCAGCGATGCAATTAGCTCAAGCTACCACTCAAGCTACAACTACTGTTGCCCAAGCTAAACCAGCAACTAATCAATACGTTCAAAACTTACAGGCAGAGATTGAGAGATTACGGGAAAAATACCGCTCTCAACAAGCTAATAACCCAACGGAAAACAGCGTCGTAGTTCCTGTAGTTAGCGAAACTAATAAACCAGTAGCTACTACACCCGTGGGAGTATCGGTTCCCGTGACTGTACCTACTACTGGTGTTACCGCTCCCACAGAGCCGGTTAATCCCCAGTTTACTCGTCGCCAGAATAATCAACCGATTCAACCCCAGGTTGCTGCCCGTCCTGATGTTGACGATGTGGTGAATCCGGAATTTGTGCCTGGTCGCTCCACAGGAGCAGTAATTCCCAATTCCCCGAATACCCGCAATCTCACGAGGACTAGGGTAGCAACTGCTCCTATAGGAGTTGATGCCTTTGAATCCCTAGGGAATATGCGTGGCAGACAGGTGGCTCCAGAATTACCACCTTTGGCACCAAGTGATAACTTCCTACCAAACCCCTCTAATCCAGGTCAATCCCCGGCTCCGATGACAGGTTTCATCTGGCCAGCCAGAGGGGTTCTGACTTCCGGTTATGGTCCACGCTGGGGACGGATGCATCGGGGAATCGACATTGCTGCCCCCATTGGCACCCCAATTTACGCTGCTGCTAATGGCGTAGTAATCCGTGCGGGCTGGAATAATGGTGGCTATGGTAAAATGGTAGAGATTCGCCATGCTGATGGCACAATGACTCGCTATGCCCACAATAGCCGGATTCTAGTGCAGCAAGGTCAACTAGTGCAGCAAGGTCAACAAATCACCGAAATGGGTAGCACTGGCTATAGCACTGGACCCCACCTCCACTTTGAAGTTCATCCCGGCGGTGGAAGCGCTGTCAATCCTATGGCATTCCTACCCCGTCGTTAATATACCAGGAGTAATTTTGAGGTTTAACAGATCAAAATTACTCCTCTTAAACAACAGATAAACTGGGGAAAATCCCATCCCTTTATCTGTTGTTACAAACTTTTACCCAACTACAAAGTTAACCAACTTCCCTGGTACCACAATTACCTTCTTGATTTCCTTGCCCTCGATGTAACGCTTGGCAGCTTCGGAGGAGCGAGCAAATTTTTCCAACTCCGCTTTATCTGCTGTGGCTGGTACTTGTAAATCTCCCCGCTTTTTCCCGTTTACTTGCACCACCAAGGTGATTTCATCGGCTAGCAAAGCATCGGGGTCATATTTCAACCACGATTGGGTGTGAACTGACTCGGTATTTCCCAACTGATGCCACAATTCTTCCGCAATGTGGGGAGCGAAGGGTGCTAACAACAATACCAAAGTTTTGATACCTTGGGCATAGACGGGAGAGTCTTTGCAACTAGCATCACCCAAAGCGTTGCTTAACTTCATCAATTCCGAAATAGCCGTGTTGAATTGATATTCGTCTTGCAAGTCGTCGGTAACTTCTTTGATGGCGATGTTAATTGCACGCCGCAAATCCTTCTCAGGTTTAGTCAACTCACCTGTAGTAACGCTACCCGTCGCGTCATTACCTACAAAATCTGTTACCAACCGCCACACCCGATTTAAGAAGCGGAATTGCCCCTCAACGTCGGCTTCATCCCATTCTAAATCTTTTTCCGGTGGCGCCTTAAACATGATGAACATGCGGGCGGTATCTACACCGTACTTGGCAATGACATCCTCTGGGGCGACACCGTTACCCTTAGACTTAGACATGGTAGCGTAGAGGCGTTGCAAGGGTTCCCCTGTGTGCGGGTCACGAGGGTCGGCTGGGTCTACCAAGTGGGTGGGTATCCACTTGTCTTTACCGCCCTTGTTGGGATTCATATAAGTTAAGCCCTGCACCATCCCTTGGGTTAACAACCTTTCAAAGGGTTCGTCAAAGTTCAACAAGCCGCGATCGCGCAACACTTTGGTAAAGAACCGAGAATACAACAGGTGCAAAATCGCGTGTTCGATACCACCAACGTACTGATCCACAGGCATGTAGTCGTTAGTTCTGGCGGACTCGAATACTTGATTATCATTCTCAGCGTCAGCAAAGCGCAAGAAGTACCACGAGGAATCAATAAACGTATCCATCGTGTCCGTTTCCCGTTTCGCTGGGGTTCCGCAGGTAGGACAGGGGACGTTTACCCACTCCTCCATCTTCGCCAACGGGGAACCACCCCGCCCGGTAAATTCTACCTCTTCCGGTAACACCACCGGCAAATCTGTCTCAGGTACAGGAACTATACCGCAGTTGGGACAGTGAATTACGGGAATGGGGGCACCCCAGTATCTTTGCCGAGAAATCAACCAGTCGCGCAAGCGATACTGTACCCTTGCTTTGCCAAAGCCTTGTGACTCGGCGTATTTGACAACTGCTTCCTTACCCTCCCCAGAAGGAGTGCCATCAAACTGAGCAGAGTTTACCATGATTCCCGCTTCAGTGTACGCTGCCTGTAATTCTTCTTGTGGGGCGGGCATCTTGCCCGCCTCGGCTTGTGGTATAATCACAACCTTAATCGGCAAATTCTGTTCCTTAGCAAACTTGAAATCCCGTGCATCATGCGCTGGAACCCCCATCACCGCACCCGTACCGTACTCGTAAAGTACATAGTCAGCAATCCAGATGGGAATTTCTTCTCCCGTAAACGGGTTAATCGCCTTCCCTCCCGTGGGAATACCCCGCTTCGGCTTATCTTCCGCCGTTCGTTCCAATTCGCTTTGGCTAGTAACTTCCGCTACAAATGCTTCCACCGCCGCCTGCTGTTCCGGGGTAGTTACTTGTTTGGTTAAGGGATGTTCCGGCGCCAAGACCACGTAGGTCACACCATACACCGTATCCGGTCGTGTCGTATACACACCTATTTTTTCACCAGCGGATGACCCGACCACAGGGAATTCTAAGTAAGCCCCAGTGGATTTACCAATCCAGTTAGCCTGCATCAATTTCACCCGTTCCGGCCATCCTGGTAACTTGTCGAGGTCGGTGAGCAATTCTTCGGCGTAGTCAGTAATTTTCAGGAACCATTGGCGTAATAATTTACGCTCTACTTTTGCTCCACTACGCCAAGAACGTCCTTCGCTGTCAACTTGTTCGTTTGCTAATACAGTTTGGTCAATGGGGTCCCAGTTGACGGCGGCTTCTTTTTGGTAAGCTAATCCCGCTTGCAAAAACTGTAAAAATATCCACTGCGTCCACTTGTAATAATCTGGGGAACAAGTAGCTAATTCGCAGTCCCAGTCGATGGACAAGCCAAGACGCTGCAATTGTTTCCGCATCATGTCAATATTTTGATACGTCCACTTGGCTGGAGGTACACCCCGGTCAATAGCGGCGTTTTCGGCGGGTAAGCCAAAGGCATCCCAACCCATCGGATGTAGCACCCGATACCCTTGCATCCGTTTGAGGCGGGCGATAACGTCGGTAATTGTGTAATTACGGACGTGTCCCATGTGCAGGCTACCCGATGGATAGGGAAACATGGAGAGTGCATAGAATTTTGGCTGAGCGCTGTCTGTGGGGGTCTTATCTAAGCCAAGTTCTGTCCATGTTTGTTGCCACTTTTCCTCAATTTCTCCTGGGTTATATCGGGACTCCACAAAAAATAACTCCTATCCTATCTGTAATTTTACTGTTTTTCTTCCATTGTAAATGCTGTGAGTAGATACTTTAGTTATTTTTAGTATTCTCTTTCAGGTTCGTCGTTGTAACTGGTTACTATTATGGCTTCGTGTGGTTTTACTTTGTGGAAATTACTGATTTGGCGATCGCACCATTAAGTACAACTATAATAAGTTTACTGTAGTTATTTTTGTTTCGCGCCAAGGCGCAAAGGCGCTAAGAAGAGCGCAAAAAATTGAGTTTTACTAAAACCATGACGGCAATTACTATTAATCTTAGTCCAGTTATGCAATTAAATGACGACCAGTTTTATCAATTGTGTCGGGAAAATCCTGATGTAAAATTTGAACGTAATGCCAAGGGAGAATTAATTATCATGCCACCTACGGGAGGGGAAACGGGAAAACTTAATGCAGAAATAAATGCAGATTTTGTCATTTGGAATCGCCAAACAAAACTAGGTGTATGTTTTGATTCTTCGACTTGTTTCAAACTTCCCAATGGTGCAGACCGTTCTCCCGATGTAGCTTGGATAAAACAAGAAAGATGGGATACCCTAACTAGCAAACAAAAAGAAAAATTCCCACCTATAGCGCCTGACTTTGTTTTAGAGTTAATGTCACCTACTGATAGTTTGTCTGATACGCAAAATAAAATGCAAGAATATATTGATAATCTAGTCACGCTAGGCTGGTTAATTGATAGAAAAACTCGGACTGTTGAAATATATCGTCAAGCACAGCAAAAAGAAGTCTTATCTCATCCTGTAAGTCTTTCAGAAGAAGATGTTTTGCCTGGGTTTATTCTGGATTTACAAATTGTTTGGGGATAAGTTTTAATTTGTAGTTCGTAATTTGTAATTATTAAATTTAATTATACTGCGATAATATTCGCCAGCCAATTGATGGGGTTATTGTTAATTCAAAATTCCAAATCCTATGCTGAAAGTCTTTGTTTACGGCACTCTCAAACCCGGAGAGGTAAATTATCCCAGATATTGTGCTGGCAAAGTAGTGGAAGCACAACGAGCCTACACCTATGGTAAACTCTTTTCTTTACCTCTAGGCTACCCAGCCATGACAACTGGAAATAACCACGTCCACGGGTATTTGCTCGCGTTTGCTGACTCTAATATTTTATTTAGCCTTGACCAATTGGAAGATTACGACCCCGCAAGACCAGCCGCTGAAAATGAATATAATCGCCAACAAATAGAAATTTACGCTTTACAGGGACATTCCCTCGGTCAGACTTGGGCTTACCTGATGAGTATTAACCAAGTTTACCAAATGGGAGGCATTCTCCAACCGGATGGCTGGTGGAGTAGCTGTGGGAATAAGTGCTGAATAGTGAGTGAAAAATTCACAATTCAACACTCACAACTCTTGGATACTGATGATTTATTAATCGAGATTATTATGGATTTTGTTACCTAGAGATTCCGTTTGCTTGAGGGACTTTTCCGGTGTCGCTACTGCTGCTTTCGGAATTTCAATAACAGGGTTATTTATAGCCACCATTAATGGTTCTGGGGCTGATGCGGCTGTGGGTTCAGTTTCTGTATACTGTTGAGCTACTTGGGGTACGGGACTGTTAATACCTGGTAAGACAACGGACAAAGCACTAGCGAATACAGCCGCTACCGCAGTACCTGTCAAAATTACAACTCTCCTGGAGCGGCGTTTGACCCGCGTCAAGACTTGTTGTACAGTTTCTTCTGTGGTTTTTTCAGCCACTGGCACTGGCATAGTCCGTAAACCTTGACGTAGCTTTAATAACCGAGCATACAGACACTGTACGGTCGGGTCGGTTGCTAATAAATCCTCTACTTCCCGCCGTTCAGTCGCCGTAACCTCACCATCTAAATAAGCACTCAATAACTCGAAGCGATCGCGCTTCAGCATATCCATAGCACCCGCTAATTGATTTATGTCTATATCTTTCCCATCTGGCAAATTACTTTCAGGGTTCGCCGAGGAATTGTCTGGAAACTTAAATTCACGGGTCATCTTAACATTTTTACCAAGTCACGGACATTATTAGATAGGGCTTAAAAACAACTACTTAGTCAATATTTGCATTAGCGATAGAAGCACTCTGAGTTTTTATTCATCTTTCTTAATATTTTGAATTTTTTGGATGATTTTTTAGCTTATAAGCGGTCAACTATGCATCTAGATAACCTTGTAGTTGTGATTGCAGCCTTAATCTGGCTCTAGCGATGCGAGATTTTACCGTACCCAGAGAAACTCCGGTAATTTCGGCAATTTCTTCGTATGCCAAGCCTTGGATTTCTCTGAGGACAATTGTAGTACGAAACACCTCTGGTAGGTCAGCAATTGCCTCCCGTAGTTGCTCGTAAAACTCTCTGGTAGTTAGTTCTTCTTCAGGACCGGGAGCATCACCAGCAATTTCCCAATCCATTTCCCCATCATCGACTGTCCGGGGTGCATCCAAAGACAAGGGACTAGCGCTGCGCTTGCGTTTGCGTAACTCGTCGTAAAACAAGTTAGTAGCAATGCGACTTAACCAACCACGGAATTTGGATGGTTCTTGCAGTCTTTGAATATTCCGGTAAACTCGAATCCAGACTTCTTGTGCCAAATCTGCTCTATCATGCCAATCGGGAGCCAGATGATATAAAACTCGTTCGACTTGGGATTGATAGCGACGCATGAGTTCTGCAAATGCAGCACTGTCTGGACGGTTTCCCGCTTGAGTGCGCAAAATCAAATCGTGATTTGGGAGCTTTTCAACCGGAACGGTTGGGGAAACGTTTAGCCTAACTTCTACCGAGTTAAAGGGAATAGCTTGACTCATAAATCGCACTGGCTCTATATCATCCCTTCCCATTAGACTCGCTTCAACACTGAAAGTTCCTCCCTAGAGTGACAGATTTGTTACTGTCTCACTCCGGTTGTAAAATCGGGATTTGGGTAATTACCTCATGCTTCCCCAAGAAAAAATTTCCCCCTGACCTACTAGGGAAGGGGGTTTAAGAGTTGCTTTGCATCAAACCTGTACTTATTGCTCAACTAGTCGTCTTTTTTTTCAATTCCGAACAGCCTAGGAGACTGCGCTTGCAAATGTTGAGAATTATAAGTAGCATTTGTATCCATTGGGAACTGAACTTGTATAAATACGTTGAGCGAAAAAGTAACTGCGATCGCCAAGAAAAATTTTTCCAACATGACTTTTCTTCCACCCACACCAATAATAAATTCATGATTAAACTGTCATACTCCGGAAATTGAGGCTAATTGCCCAGAGTATTTAAGTTTATTAACCTTAGCACCCTCAGTCAAACTTCATTAGCCCTAGTCTGCCCAAGGCTAGGCACAGATGCATAATAAAATAGGCAAGTATTTATGAAGATTTGATAATTTTTCTAGTTTTGAGAGCCGCCTAAACTGACTGTCAAAAAACAGACAAACATCCCGTGCCTAGGCACGGGTGTATGCAATTTATCACTCAGCCTACACAATTTCTTGATGGGAAAAACTATAACAGTCCACCCGTCCTGAGTCAGGATAAGTGATGATTCTTTTTTTTCAACTTTCCTAGTGTAGACAATTAATAACAGCTAATTTATGATTACTGACCAATAACTAATGCCAGAGAAAATTTTTCGAGGGATAATTTAAGTTATCCCAAACGCGCAAATATTTCTTCCTTAGTGCTTGACTCTAGTGACGAATGAGCAAAGAAAATTCTTTTTTTCGCAGTTGGATGTGGTTATGTTTTGGTACAGCGATTCTTTTTCTTGCTGTTCAGTGTCAGAGTGCTGTTTCTAATACCAAACAAACAGAGCGGAAACCCAAACCCAAACCAACTGTCATCGCTAAATACAGATATATTCCCCCCTCACCTCAACCCATAGATGATGGTAAGCGCTTAGTCGTTGATTTAAGCGATCGCCGAGTTTATTTATATGATTTTAACCAGCAAATAGGCAGCTATCCTGTAGGAGTAGGAAAAAAAGGTTGGGAAACTCCCACAGGTTCTTTCAAAATTACCCGGTTGCAAAAAAATCCTGTTTGGAAACATCCGATTACTGGTGCTGTATTTAAACCAGGTGAAGATAATCCTTTAGGAGATAGATGGATTGGTTTTTGGTCAGATGGAAAGCATGATGTCGGTTTTCATGGTACACAAGACACCTCTTTAGTGGGAACTCCTGTTTCCCACGGTTGTCTGAGAATGCAGAATCAAGATATTCACAGGATATTCGACCGGGTACGACTAGGTACACCAGTGATAGTTCAGGAATAACAATTCTACCAGTGCTGTAGAGACGTTCCATCGGAACATCTCTACCTGATTCCTTCATCTTAAGTAAAATAGTTGCAGCCAGAGAAATTTTTATTCACTGTACGCAGTTAGTTATTGATTTTCTAGTTAATTTATGAAAACAGCTAAAAAAATGCGGCTGTTCGTGATAATAATATTTGCATTGTTTAGCACCGGGGGCATAATGAATTTCCACAAGCTCACAAACTTTTTTGGTGTCAATCGCGTCGATACCCAAGAGAAAATCGTTGCTTTAACCTATGATGATGGACCAAATCCACCCTATACAAATCAACTGTTAGATGTTCTAGATCGCTACAAAGCCAAAGCTACTTTTTTTGCTATTGGTGAAAATATTGCTAAGCACCCCGATATTGTGAAATTAACAGAAAAATCAGGTTCAGAATTAGCAAATCATTCTTACTCTCACCCAGATATGCTATTTAAGCCTGATAAATTTCTCAAGTCAGAAATCGAAAAAACCGATTCCATTTTACAGGAATTAGGTGTTAAACATACTATCCATTTTCGCCCACCTTGGGGACGGAGATTTATCGGACTTCCCTATATAATTTACCAACAAAACAAGAAACTTATTATGTGGGATATCGACTCTCAAGATTATTTTGATGAGCATACCCCATCAGTCATAGCTAATCGAGTCATAGAACGTATCCGACCTGGTGCTATAGTCGTTATGCATGATGGTGGGGGAGACCGTTCACGCACTGTAATTGCTACAGAAATGATTATTAAATCTTTGCAACCACAGGGCTATGAATTTAAAACTGTTTCAGAATTATTAGCAATTAGTGATTAGTTATTAGTCAATTTTGCTAATAGCTATTGACTATTGAGATAATCAACTAAATACTGAGCTATTCTCATACTTGCTCCGGGAGTCCCCATTCTTTCAATACCATTTTGGATGCAGCCTTGGAGATAATTGGTATCTTCTAAGGTTTCTTTAACTTTTTGGGCTGTTAAATGGAGAATTTCTGGGGTGGCGGGTTTATTTCCAATTACCTGTAAACTAGTTTTACCTAACAACCGCATCTGTGCCTCTGCAAATCGATAGGTAAATGCTGGACCATGACCTGGAATTGTAATTACAGGTTTTCCCAAACCTACTGCTTGTTCTACCGCAGTTCCCGTCATTCCAATTACCAAGTTACACTGCTGTAAAATATCGGCAAAGGCATCGCAATGACATTGTATTGCTACTGAAAATTCTTTGCCACTATCAGAGAAAGTAAATTTGAGATAATTATCTTGATATTCCCAATTTTCTGTCGATATAATTTGGTCAATTTCTAATATTAAATCAGGTACTAAAGCAGCCAAAAATTGTACATTTATCGGCTGCATAATTTGGGCAATTTCCTTTACTAATTCTAATTGTAAATAGAAATTATTCCGGGCTTCTGGGAGACGAGAACCAGGTAGCAAGGCAATTACTGGAACTCCTGGTAAGAGGTGTAAATCTTTGCCTGTGGGCACCAGACAGTCCATAACCGGCATTCCTACACACTCGGCTTTGGTTAATCCTTGTTGATGTAAATCACTGGCGGTCAACTTATCTCTCGTAAAAACTTTTATACATTGACTCGATTGGAGTAACTGCCATAAAATCGGATTTAAACGCAATCGGCCTTCGTAATAACTAGAATAGCCAGACAAAAATATCACATATGGACAACCAGAGAAGTGAGCGATCGCGGCTACGACGATATCACCAACTGCCACAATCAAATTGCAGTGGTGAGCGTATTGTCTGAGAGCTTGTAATTGTTGCCAAGTCAAACTAATTAGTCCGGCTGCCAAATCTTTGAGTAAAAATTGGGGATTCATGTAAAACACTCCCCCGCTCGGCATGGAACTAACCGGACAAATAATTGGTACATGCTCCCGACGGTAAGCATCACCATTACCAACTATGGGCATAGCTGCTAGTTTCAATTCATCAGACGTTAAATCAATTAACGCTTTGAGAATTTGACAATTACTAACGTCTTCTCCATGCCCGTTACTTAACAATAAAATCTGCTTTTTTTGATGTTTTGAAAGCAAGTGATTTGAGGTTTATTAAAATGCTGCGCTGAATATTTTACCGATTTCCTTTTAGTCTTGTATTGATTGTGTCTAGCCGTAGTCATGATTCAGGAAAAACAACAACCTACCTCGCTTGTTACGAGAAGTTAGATTTCATTCAGAGTCTGATTTTTCTTCAAAGTGAGGTGCGTAAGCTTGGAGTAAGGAACTAACCTGAGAAAGAACTTCTTTACCAGTAGTTTTACGGATTTGTTTTCCGGGAACATCGGGTTTAACCAGATAACGGTCGATACCATCATTCACTTGATCGGTAATTAAATCCTGTAGTTCCTCCTTAGCGCGTTGGCGCTGGTAGTTAGCACCTTCTTCTGTGGTAGCGTACAGGGGAGGGAGGCGGTTGAGGGCGTAAGCAGCGATATCCCCCACATCCGGAGCGCGACCCTCACTAGCTTGAATTTCCGAGACGCGGGCGATCGCTTCTGTTAGTACTAGTTCTTCCATGACGTTGATAAACTGTTTGCGGGGTACCGCCACCACCTCGCCGGTTAACAGCGCCCCCATCAGGCGATCCAACGCCATGTATTCTTCAATTGATAGTTCCGAGGCCGTATCGCATATCCGACCTACATCTGATTCCATTCCTGGTGTCAGATAACCATCCACAAGGGCTTGTTCGACAATTTTTTCTATACTCATAACACTCATCATGTGTAACGCAGGCTTAAGGTGGGGGTGGTACTAACCCTATGTTATTGTGCCTAATTGCAGAGCATTTTTAAGCCATGTTTACTGCAATCCCTTGGTTCTCCAGGGTACAGGGTCAACCGATTGACCATTGACATATAGCCCCCAGTGCAAATGCGGTCCTGTTGAAGCGCCGGTTGAACCTACGGTGCCGATGACTTGACCTGGTTGGACAAAATCACCTTCTTTTACCATAATCCGGCTTAAGTGTAAAAACACGCTGATTACGCCTTGACCGTGGTCAATACCTACTGTGTTCCCGTGGATGCGGAAGCCTTGGGACACGGTGCCTACTAGACTTACACGTCCAGCCGCTGGGGCAACTACAGGTGAACCCGCAGATCCGGCGTAGTCTACACCACGATGGAAGTAATCATCGGCAAATACTCCATTATAGTACCTTCGTACCCCATATCCTGTAGAGACTCGGGCTTTGTTGGGTGCCAGGAAAGGTCCATTCCAGAATTTTTCCGGTGTTACCAGCGCCCGGAACTCGCGCACTCGGCGTAGTTCCAGCTCGGTGGCTTGGACTCCAGCTTTACCAGGGGGAAGATTAATCCGCTGGACTGGGAAGCGGCGATTGCTGAGTTGGACAGCTAAATTTTCTACCTGTCCATCAGTTCCCGTCACCTGTATTTGTCTAGTACCGGGTCGTTCTAGGGGTGTGGTGGGAATAAAAGCCCGAAACTGATTGCTGCCAATCGCAAAAGCTGGGTAGGTTTCCTTGCCAACCGTCACCTTGGGACTGCGATCGCTAGTTGGGTTGTCTAGATTAATAAATACTGACAGGGTATCTCCCAATTGGGGATTGGTGGGAGTTACCTGTACCTCTAGAGCTTCGGCAGGTGCTGGGGCACTAAAACTCAGGGGTAACGTAGCAAAGACGCCCACTAATCCGGACAGGAGTAACTTAGAGACAGCATTTTTAGGGTGCAATTGAGTAGTCATAGGGGCTAGGAAACATCAAATACTTCTGTTGACACACAGACTAAACTATCCACCGTACAGTTTCCCATCCCGAAAAGCAATTTTTTGCACGCAAATCTCATAAGTTGCCTGCTAGGGGATTTGTAAACTCTGTATCCTGAAGTTAATAGTCCTTAACAGTTTTTTTAATAAACTTGTGCAAGAAGATTTTAGGTTAATCGTTGACTTAGTATCAGTTCTCGCCGTTGCTGCCTGTGGTGGCTTGTTAGCGGCGCTATTGCGACAACCAGTTTTACTGGGTTATCTCATCGGCGGCATGGTTATCGGACCGACTGGACTGGGACTGATTAAAGAAATAATTCAGGTAGAAACCCTAGCACAGTTTGGTGTCGCTTTTTTGTTGTTTGCCCTAGGAGTCGAGTTTTCCCTTGCGGAACTCAAAAAAGTCAAAGCGATCGCGCTTGGGGGAGGAGGGTTACAAATTCTCCTGACAATTTTGGTGACTGTTCTGGTATGTGGTGTCACTGGGGCTTGGGGAGTTTTACCAGCCAAGGGCGTGTTTTTAGGGGGCATTCTGTCTTTATCCTCCACAGCGGTTGTCCTCAAGTGCTTAATGGAGCGCAACGAAACCGAAACGCCCCACGGACAGGTCATGCTGGGGATATTAGTTGTCCAGGATTTGGCATTGGGACTAATGCTAGCAGTCTTGCCAGCTTTGCACGAACCACCAGAAGCTATTGGTATAGCAGTACTAACGGCATTATTGCGGATTGGTCTATTTGGAGCGGGTGCCGTGGTGGTGGGAATTTGGGTAATTCCTCGCCTGTTAAGGCTTTTGGCGCGTACTGAAAGCCGGGAACTATTCTTGTTGGGGGTGGTGGCGCTATGTTTGGGGATTGCTCTGTTAACGGAACATTTGGGGCTTTCCATTGAAATGGGGGCGTTTGTCGCTGGACTGATGATTTCCGAGGTAGAGTATGCTGACCAAACCTTAAGTTATGTCGAACCCCTACGAGATATTTTTGCCAGCTTATTTTTTGCTGCCATTGGGATGTTAATTGACCCAGTATTCTTATGGAACAACCTGGAGTTAATTCTGGGATTGGTGGCACTGGTGTTTGTCGGTAAATTTTTAATTATTACCCCGTTGGTGCAATTGTTCCGTTACCCTCTGAAAACAGCTTTAATGGCTGGGTTTGGATTAGCGCAAATTGGTGAATTTTCCTTTGTGTTAGCCAGTGAGGGACAAGCAATAGGACTGGTTTCGCGTCAAGTATATTTACTGATTTTAGGCACAACCGCTGTAACATTAGTGCTGACTCCCTTTGTGCTGCGGTTGGTACCCTATGTATTTAATTGGCTGGAATCTATGCCCTGGCTGCAGCCCTATTTAGATGGAACGGGAATGCCTAAAGAAGTGGCAGACGAATTACCGATGAAAGACCATGTGGTAGTTTGTGGCTACGGACGAGTCGGGCAGAATTTAGTTAAGTTGCTACAAGAACACCACTTACCTGTGGTCGTGATTGACCAATCTGAAAGTAGAATTCAGCAGCTACGCGAGTCTGGCGTACCCTATGTCTATGGTAATTGTGCGAGTTTACACGTTCTAGAAACTGCTGGGGTAGACAATGCTAAAGGAATGGCGATCGCTCTGCCTGACCCGATGAGTAGTCGCCTTTGTCTCAAGCGTGCTTTGGAATTAGCGCCAGATTTAGATGTGGTGGTTCGCGCTAACCACGATCGAGATATTGAGGTACTTTACCAACTGGGGGCACGGGAAGTCGTTCAACCAGAGTTTGAGGCTTCTTTAGAACTGACCACCCATTTACTCACGGGTATAGGACTATCCCCCATTGTCGTCCAGCGGGAGGTGGCAGAAATCCGCAATCGTCATTATCTCGATTTGCGTTCGGAACAATCAGCTTCGCAAGTCTCCCGCAACTTGAAATTGGCAACCCAGGAGATGAACAGCCGCTGGTATTCCCTCCCCAGTGGTTCACCGCTGACTGGGATGACCATTGAAGAGGCGGATATCCGTTACCTAACAGGGGTAAGTTTGATGGCTATTCGCCGCAGTGATGGGGAAGAAATAACTTACCCTGATAGTCAAATGAAGTTAGACGAGGGCGATCGCCTGCTCGTAGTTGGTGAACCAGAGGAATTAGCGGCATTAGATGAACTAGCTAAAGGTGCCGCCGCTGTACCCCAAAATAATACTCCCTGTCAGTGGATGATGGTCAGTGCAGAGAGTCCTTTACTGGCTCAAACCATTGGAAAACTCGATATCCGTCGTCAATATGGAGTCCAAATCCAAGCAATTCGCCGCGATGGTAAATTTATCCGCTTTCCCGATAGCAATATAGACTTACAAGAGCGCGACCAACTGCTATTGTGCGGCAATTTTATTGGGTTGAATCAAATGCAACTGTTGCTCAACCCCATCGCTCCCCAGCCGCTATCTATCCCGGTGGTGACAGCCGCTGAAGCTGAAGGACTGCGGGAATATTTGCCGTTGGATATTTTCAGGGAATAGGGTATGGGGCATGGGGCATGGGGCATGGGGCATGGGCAATTCCTCCTCTCTCTGTGTCCGTGTCCGACCTGTCCCCCGTGTGCCCATTTACCCTTGGGGCTTCATATAGGCGATCGCTTGCTTCCAGATTGTTATCTGCTGGTTGCTTTCATCGATTACACAAATGCAGTTGTGATCCTGCCAGATAATTGTCCCTGTTACGAGGTCGCCAGTCAGCAGTTTTAACTCAACCCCAGTTTTTTGTGTAATTAGCCTCTGTACTTGGCGAATACTAGGCAGTGCGGTATCAAATTCGGTAAGCATAGTTATTAGTTATTAGTTATTAGTCATTAGTCATTAGTCATTAGTCATTGTAGGGGCGGAGTTGACCTGATAGCAGGTAACTGATGCTCTATCTAGCTCAAGCCTCCCTATCATTAGTCATTGACAAAGGACATCTGGCGTCGGACAAATGTCAAATATAGTTTATTAGTTTTGCAAATGGCAATCGAATTTACCAAGTATCACGGTCTGGGTAATGACTTTATCCTGATGGACAATCGTTCCTCCTCGGAACCCATCGTCACCCCGGAACAAGCAGTTAAGTTGTGCGATCGCCACTTTGGGATTGGTGCTGATGGCGTAATTTTTGTCTTGCCAGGAGAAAATGGCACGGACTACACCATGCGGATTTTCAACTCCGATGGTTCGGAACCGGAAATGTGTGGTAACGGAATTCGCTGTTTTGCAGCTTTCGTGGCGGAATTAGAGGGTAGCAACCACCAGTCTTTATACCGGATTCACACCCTGGCTGGCGTTATTACCCCCCAAATCATGCCCGATGGACAAGTCAAAGTAGATATGGGAGTACCCAGACTGCTAGCCGGGGAAATTCCCACTAGTCTAGCGCTAGTGGATGAGAAAATAATCAATCAGCCCCTGGAGGTAGGGGGACAAACTTGGTTGGTTACTTGCGTGAGTATGGGTAATCCCCACTGCATCACTTTTGTGGATGATGTCGCGGCTATCCCCCTAGAAGCTATTGGACCCCAGTTTGAACATCACTCCGTATTTCCCCAGAGAACAAATACAGAATTTATTGAAGTTGTCCGTCCCGATTACGTGAAAATGCGGGTATGGGAACGCGGTGCTGGTATCACCTTGGCTTGTGGTACGGGTGCTTGCGCGTCCTTGGTGGCTGGTGTATTGACGGGACGTTGCCAGAGAAAAGCGACAGTGGAACTCCCAGGGGGTCCGTTGCTGATTGAGTGGTCGGAACTTGACCAGCGGTTGTATATGACTGGTCCAGCCGAAAAGGTGTTTACTGGGACAGCGATTATATAGTAAATCTTCTTGTCTTCGTCTCTTCGTGGTTGAATAAAACGAACCACGAAGACACTAAGGACGCGAAGAAGAAAACTTGAATATCAATCGCTTGACTCTAATAATTTGCGGAAATTTTAGCTAATAATCAAGTGGTTGCGGTAGCTAGTTAAAAGGGTGCTTTTGTCAGGTTACAACCTGGTCGTCCTGTCCTAATCCCAGAGGATTTCATGCATAAAGATTCCCCGAATAAACTGTAGGATGCGTTACGCTATTCACCAAAGACGCACGCTACGCTAACGCTCACGCATCCTACGCAAATCGCACAAATCTAGAGTGAAATATTTTTTGTAACTGTGAAAATAAGCTTGGAAGGTATTGTGACACTGAGTATTTCTTTGCACAAAATTTGAGTATATTAAATAACATATAACTTAAGGACTAGGGCACTGCCTAATTTGATAATGATTACAAGTACAAATACAGTTAGAGCTTTAGCCAAACCTATGTAGATAGGAGCAATACATTGTTGGTTGAAGACAAATTACTAGGTCTAAGAATGATACATATTCTCTGTATTAATCCTAAATCTAGGAGTACAGAGACTAGAAGCTTTAGCCAGAGAAGCATTGCTCGATTTAAGAATTAGATGGGATTATTAGTGGATTTAATAATCCCGATGATTTTTGTGTATAAACTTAGATTTTGGTATAGTTTCATTAAATTATCAAAAAAATTTGCAACCAAGTCTCGTAATATATATCACAAGAGCTAATATGCTGTTTATAACAGCATATTAAAACCCTTAAATGCCAACCCTTTGTATAATGTAGGACGTGAACAATGCTGAGAATTGGAGATTTGGCAGTTCATCAACAAACGGGAGAGTTTGGTAAAGTTATCGGTTACGGGCACGAAATGCTGAATAACGTTTACCAAACAACGCTGAAAGTACTCATAACTAACCTGCAAGACTCTGGGAAAACAAGGCTAATCAAGGAGGATTTATGCTCAGCATGGATGCAGATGAAGACCACTTAACTAAATACAGTTAACTACATAGAAGTTCAGTCATTAGCTTCTCATCATTGCATCCTATTAATGACTTTAGGTTAATGATTACCCCCCATTGGGTTGTCATTGTGATATCTGATTGAACTATCAATTTCCCATAAAGCCTCTAGAGGAGTTCTCTAGAGGCTTTTAAAATCACAAAAATTAGAAATTAAATATAAATGATTGCCAAAATAAAATCGCATAACATATTAACTATTAAATTTATGTATTGCCATCTACAAAATGGCAGCTTTTTGCTGTTAACGGTCATGTTTTATTGAAATTAAATACAAGTTTTCAGTGGTCAAGAATTTATTTAATTTATTTAATTAATGACGAAGCTACTGATAGCTTCCTTAAAGTCAATCTTGAAAACTAGAAAACCAATTTTGGAAAATCAAGCACTAGAAGTAATACCATTTCACCCCTATCGCGATACATCAAAATCTACGTAGGGGTAAGGCATTGCCTTACCCCTACCCATCCATTTGTATAATGATATAAGTGAAACGGTATTAGTCCAGCAAATAATTAGAAGCCAGAAGGTGGTACTCCACTAGTCTCAGATGTTGGGTAACGCTCACGCTCTACCCAACCTACAAGACTACAAGAACCAGTTTACTAAGCTAAAAAAAGCACAATATATTATGATTTCTCGCAACCAATGCAACAGTCATCATCTGGTAATAACCGAGATTTTCTCCGCCAGCTTGTCACCTTCGGTGCTATTATCGGCGCTTTTTTGGTTAATGTCGCATCCAATATTTTTCCCCTGAATGGGGTAAGTATTGGGGAAATTTCTAACACTGTTTTTCGGGATGTTTTGATAATTCCGGCAAACTACGCTTTTGCTATCTGGGGTGTGATTTATCTGGGACTTTTTGCTTTTGCGGTGTATCAAGTTCTCCCTGCTCAACGACATCAATCTGATTTACGCCAAATAGACTATCTGTTAATAATTGCATCGGTTGCTCAAAGTGTTTGGGTATATCTTTTCCTCGGACGGCTTTTTGCTGTTTCAGTAGTAGCAATGCTTTTGATTTTACTACCCTTGATAGTTGCTTATTTGAGGTTAGGAATTGGGATAAATCCTGTATCTCGCAATCAAAAGTGG
Source organism: Nostocaceae cyanobacterium (assembly GCA_035285345.1). Classification (GTDB taxonomy): domain Bacteria; phylum Cyanobacteriota; class Cyanobacteriia; order Cyanobacteriales; family Nostocaceae; genus JAYKJH01. The sequence continues at coordinate 33,462 of JAYKJH010000161.1, forward strand.
TGCGTTCACTTTCCCATCAGCATTTATCTGGGGTGGATTAGCGTTGCAACTATTGTTAATCTCGCCTGTGCTTTGTACTTTCAAAATTGGGATGGTTGGGGTATTTCTGCGGAAGTATGGACTGCCATCATGATGTTAATAGCAGCAGCAGTTGCTGTAGCGATAGTTATCCAGCGACGAGATATTGTTTACCCAGGAGTAACTGTGTGGGCTTTGGTGGCAATTGCTAGTAAAAATGGAGACAACCCCTTATTAAGAAATTTGGCACTGTTGTTAGCAATTGTCGTTGTTCTGGGGATGTTTGTTAACCGCTGGCGCAGTCAATAGGTGAAGATTAGATACCTGAGTTGCATCATCTTCGATAGTCTGGTTCCCAGGTTCAACCTGGGAACTATAAGTAAAGGCTCCGCCTTTTCCTTCACAATTCCTCTTGCTGACACGAATGGAGATGGTGTGTGGTTAATTGCACATGCTGTTGTCTGTGCCACGTCATGGTAACAATCTTGTGGTGGAACTAAATCCTCCATAGACATTTTTCCCACCCCCTTGCCTCCACAGGAAGGGGGTTACGTTTGGGAATATACTACGCATTTTTTCTGTTAACTCTTGAGCTTTTTGATAACTCTCAAGAAAAAGCGAAACCGTTTCTCACCCCAATCCCTGAATTAAGTTAAGTTGCAATCGGGCATATTCTATCCCGTTAACTACGTCAGAATTTAAGAACAGCGACATCCATCTGAGCCACCATGCAGATAACCAAGTGTCTCCACACAGCTATTCATGTTTCTGACTTGAAAAGAGCAGAGTATTTTTATGGGACTATTCTCGGACTAGAGAAAGTGGAACGCCCGATGAAATTCCCTGGTACATGGTATCAGGTTTGTGACTATCAAATTCATCTGATAGTCGCCCCTAATGTTACCCCGGAAGCACTCAACGAAAAATGGGGACGCAACCCCCACATAGCTTTTGCTGTAGCTGACATAGATGCTGCCAAAAAGCAGCTAATCGATAACCATTTCCCTGTACAAACCAGTAATTCTGGACGACCTGCTATCTTCGCTCAAGACCCAGATGGGAATATTGTGGAGTTGAGTCAGCAGTGATTGGGTAATGGGTAATGGTGAGACAGCGCTGCAGGTGGGTTTCCCGCGCCCTGGTGACTGCGTTCGCGTAGCGTGCGCCTTTGGCGCATACCCGAACGCGAGTGCGTCTTTGTAGGAGATAGGGGTAATGGGATGAGAAATTCTTCTCGTCTTGTCTTCCTTGTACCTATTACCTATTACCTATTACCTATTACCTATTACCCATTCCCAAGGAAATGAAAATCTTCGCTTACAGCTACAGCGATCCGTTGCTTGAAGCTCCTCCCGATCCGACCATTTGGGGATGGGAGGTGGATGGGATTTACCAAGATTTGGGGAAGCGATACTCCACAGGAGTCGCTTCGCGATCGCAACTGCAATTACTAGTCAATGACTGCAAAACTGAACCACCCGATTATCTGCTGGTTCGGCGATTGGAAGAATTGGGGGATACAGTTGCACAAGTGAGCGATCGCATTGCCCAATTAGAAGCAATGGGGATAACAATAATTGCTACGGAACAGCCTTATCACTCCACAGCAGAGAGTCAAAACCTGCGGGCTGAGTTATTCCAACTCCTGCAAGAAATCCAACAGACCCAACGCAGTCGTCGTATCCGTCAAGGACATGCTCGCAAACGTCTCGATGCTGCACCCCCACCGGGGAAAGCACCCTATGGTTATAAAAAAAGCAAAGATAAATATACCATTGACCGCAGCACCTCCCCAGTCGTCAAGGATTTTGTTGACCAATTTCTGCTGTTTGGTTCCCTGCGGGGTGCAGTCCGTTATTTAGCCAAGAAATACGGTAAGAAAATCTCTGTTTCCACTGGAAGGCGCTGGTTAACAAATCCCGTATATCGCGGCGACACTGCGTATCAAAACGGGGAAGTTATATCTAATACTCACCCAGCGATTATTTCCAAAGAAGAAGCGGCACAGATAGACCGACTTTTACGCCGCAACCGCCGCTTACCACCCCGTACCGCTAGCGCTCCCCGTTCTCTGGCGGGTTTGGTTGTCTGCGCTCAGTGTCAGTCCCATATGAGTGTTGCTCGTGTTACCAGACGCCACCAAGATAAAGAGTATCTATATTTACGTCCAATTAGCTGTCCCCAGCGTCTCAAATGCCGTGCTATCCCCTATGAGCAGGTGTTAGAAAAAACTATTGCTGGGGTGTGTCGCGACTTACCAAGCGCTGTAGCAGGGATTAATTCTCCCCCATTGGATGTAGTGAAAAACGCGCTGTTGGATGAAATTTCCCGCCAACAGGAAATCCTGACACAGTTACCAGCTTTAGTTGAAACGGGGATTTTAGATCCAGAAACTGCCCAGTTAAGAGCTTACAAAATCCGCACAGAAATTTCTCAACTGCAAACCAAGTTAGCATCTCTGCCACCAGTAAATTTACGTTCTGTAGCGCAAGCGGTTTCTCTTCCCCAATTTTGGCTAGATTTATCGGAATCAGAACGGCGATTTTATTTTCGGGAATTTATTGCCAGAGTAGAGATTGTACGTCAAGAAGATAAACAGTGGTATTTGCAAATTATTTGGATTTTTTAAAGTGAACTACCTACACTGACCTTGGGGTACAGTGTGGAGTACGTCACAGTGACATCCTCCTGCGGCATAATCAAAGATTATGCCGCAGGCTTCCAAAGAATCACTTCTTTGATTTCCTGGTTCTTCCCTTGCGGGATTTCGACACTTGCCTAGACTGATTTTCACCAGTCCCCGGTAGATCGTCTGCACAGGCAGTTTCCATTCCGCTGTGTCCCAGCGTACTAATTAATCGAATTCCTCTGTTTCTAATATTTTGACCGGCTGCTACATCCCGATCGGTTTTGTATCCACAATGAGGGCAGTTGTGAACTCTAACACTCAGGTCTTTTTTGACTTCTCCACCACATTCGGGACACTCCTGAGAAGTCCCTCTAGCATCGACTTGAGCAAAGAACTTTCCACGCTTGGAGCACACATATTTAACAATGCTCCTGAACTGTCCAAAAGCCTCGTCAAGCATATGCTTCCCAAATATTCCCTTGGCACTGGTACGATAGTCCAGGTCTTCCATGAAGACCATATCGCCACCATCACAAAGGATGTGGGCTTGCTTGAAGTGAAAGTCTTTCCTGGTGTTGTCGATTTTGTGGTGAAGTCTAGCTACTTTAAGACGTTGTTTCTCGTAATTCAAAGACCGCTGCTGTTTTCTAAAAAGCCTGCGTTGCAGCAATTTCAGCTCGCTTTGCAGTTTCTTAAAAAACTTGGGTGGTTTTACTAAGTAGCCATCACTGGTTGCCAAGAATTTTTCCAACCCAATATCCACACCAATCGGATGTCCATAAGGAGTTGGGTTTGGAACACTGACATCACATTGTAGGGAGATAGATGCATACCACAAATCTGCCTTCCTCAAGATTCGTACCTGCTTGACCAAAAATCCTGCGGGAATAGGTCGATGCAAGTTAATGGGAATTGCTCCAATTTTGGGCAATTTAATCTGCAAGTTCGTTACTGGATTCTCTTTGAACTGAGGAAATAGCAGCGATTTGATCTGACCGAACTTTTTGAAGCGAGGAAAGCCAAATCCTCTCTCTTGAAAATATTCCCAACCTTTGTGCAACTGCTTAATGGCTTGTTGGAGAACTTGAGAAGGAACTTCACTCAATCTAGGAAATTCTTTCTTAGCTTTAGGCAAGTTGTTAAGCTGTTGGATTTCTCCAGGAAACTTCAGATCGGAAGAAAGGATGTATTCTTTCTCAACAGAGCATCTATCTACTAAACATTTACGGCTATCGCACCAATCCTTTATTTCTCGCAGCGCATAGTTAAACGCGCCACGACAGACATCCATCCACTCAATGAGTTGTTGCTCTTGAATAGTGTCGGGATAGATTCGGTAACGGTAGGTAAGTGTCAGCATCCCAGTATTATAGAATATTTACTGGTAACTGGTGATGCATTAAATGTTAAAAGAGGAGGTATCGAACCTCCTCTTTTAACCGCCTTTCATCCCGCCACTAAACTGTTGGGGGTACTCGCTGCGCTCGATATATCCCCCTCCAGCTATAGTGGGGGTCTTCCCGGCGGAATAGATAAAATAAATCTCAAAAGCCCATGATGAGATTTGAACTCATGACCTCACCCTTACCAAGGGTGTGCTCTACCCCTGAGCTACATGGGCAAATTTAGTATTGAGTTTTGAGTGCTAAGTAAACAAGGATTGTTTAACTTACTTTCCACTCAAGACTCAATGTTGTGAGTATGGGCCGGGCTGGATTTGAACCAGCGTAGGCGCTAGCCAACGGATTTACAGTCCGTCTCCATTAACCACTCGGACACCGACCCGTGTCACTCACGATTCATAATCGTAGCACAGGATTTTGAAAATGCCAAGGTATTTCAGAAAAAAGTTTTGGCATAGGAGGTGGGGAGATAAAATAGCACACCTAGAAAGGGTTTTTGCAGGATATTCCCAAAACAGCAATGCAGTCTAGAGCATCCCACAAAAACTATCCGTTAATCATCCGTTTCCTAACTCAACAACTCCCCAGTTTCCTGCAACGCATGTAAGCGATGATAAATCCCTCCATGACGCAACAATTCGTCATGGCTACCTACCTCGATAATCCTACCCTTATCCAACACCACAATCTTATCTGCTTCCCGCACGGTACTGAGACGGTGAGCAATCACTATCGTTGTTCTGGTTCCCTGAAGGTCGCGCATCGCCAGTTGAAGGTCACGCTCCGACTCATAATCTAGACTGGAGGTAGCTTCGTCAAAAATTAGCACGTCTGGTTCCACTAGCAAAGCCCTAGCAATCCCCAAACGCTGTCTTTGTCCCCCAGATAACCTCACACCCCGTTCCCCAACCACGGTGTAATAACCCTGGGGTAACTGCTGTACTACCTCATCAAGTCTGGCTATCCGAGAAGCTTCTTCAACTTGTGCAAAAGTAGCTCCTGCTCTACCATATTTCAGGTTATCCAAAAGGGTGCCGTTGAAAACATCTACCTCTTGGTGAACTATTGCTAACCGACGACGATAATTCCCCACATTTAAAGTACGAATATCTTCCCCATCAATCAGAATTTGACCCTCTTGAGGTTCAAAATATCGCAACAGTAATTTCACAAAAGTAGATTTACCGGAACCAGAACGCCCTACCAATGCCACAGTTTGATATGGTTCAATTAAGAGATTGATATCCTGCAAAACTTGGAGGTTAGTATTGTAACCAAAACTGACGTGGGAAAATTCAACTTTTCCGGTAAACTTATAGGGTGATGCGGTGGAATTTTGCTGATCTAAAAGGCTAGATGCATCCAGTCCCGATGGTTCTTTAAGAAACTCATGAAACCGCAGCATGGAAGAATAGCGACGGGCAAAAACTTCTGCTAATTGACTGATAGGTTCCAACTCGGCATAGGCCATGCTGGAAAGCGTCAAGGTCATGATAAAGTGACCAAGAGAAATTCTCCCGTTGAGCGTCGCAGCTAACGTAAAACCTAGCACCGCAAACACACAAAATTGAATCATTGTGCGTTGTAAGGTGTTAAGGTTTGTATAACCTCTATGGATGCGAGATTCAACAACTTTTAACTCTCGCGACAACCGGGTTGCTTGGCGTTTTAATTCCTTCGCTTCCGTTGCAAAGGCTTTCACAGTTTTGATGTTGCTGATAATTTCCGAGGTGCGACTTTCGGTATCTTCCATGTATTTATCTAGCTTACTTTCATGCCAAATAAGGCGTTGTAATGTCTTGAGAGTGAAGATGAGGATAACTACAAAGGAAATCAGATATAAAATCGCAATCCGCCATTCTACAAACAAAATAACCGCAAAAATTCCCAAGACTCGTACTAATTTGGGAATCATTTGTCCGGCGATTTCTGGATAAGTCCAGGTGTGGTTAGCGACCCCTCTAGCGACTCGTCCGGCAATTCGTCCGGGGTTATTTTCGTCGTAAAATTCTAGAGGTAAGGTGAGAATTTTGGCGATAGATTGTTGATTTTTATCTTGTCGCGATTTTAGGGCAATATCCCAGTGAAACCAGATGGTTAACCAAGGTTGTGTGGGGGCACGAACTACTGTTACTAAGAAAATCCAACCCAGCAATACACCCAAGGATAGAGGTTTATTTACTGGAAAATTGATAATGTCGGCAATGGTTGCGATCGCCCCTTGAAGTGGTTTGTCCACAGGTTGACCGGACAAGATATTTAACATCTGCCCAATCGCATAGGGGACAACCAAATCAATAATTTCGTAGATGCTGGATGCGGCAATACTGAAAATACTCAGCGTCCAGTAAGGACGGAAGTAGTAGAGAATATCTCGAAATTTCGCCATGATGCACCAGTCCAAGGGTGAGCGTCAGCTTGGAATACAAATACTACATTGTAGTATTTGAGGGCGTCAAGGTCTAAAGGGTATAAATCCTCCTAAAGGAGGAGATGAGCAACAAACCGCCAAGGACGCTAAGCAACCCAAGCCAGAGATATATGTCTAACTCAGGACTCAGGACTCAGGACTTTTTGAAATTCTAAGCGATAGCGATAGAGAGCGACAGGACGGGAACCAGCAGCGAAATATTCTGGATCTTGGGGGGAAAGGTAAACAGCAGTCACTTGATCCGCGAGGATATCTGGATGAGATGTTGGTATCTTTTGATAAGCTGTGGTTGATTCTACACGGTTAAAATAGGGACGAGAACCGCCTTTAAATAACTGCTGAAATACTTCACAGGTAATGAACCTAGCGTCAGGAGTGGTTTCTGTAGCACGGTCAGTAACAATAGAAACTAACTGGCGGTCGCCTCTAAGTAAGGTAATTTGCCGATTGGGGGAATCAGGATCGACTTTAACAGCTATGACAGCGCGATCGCCTAAATAAGCGCGTGCCAAACTCAAACCATTAAATGCCCTATCGGCAACGATTGGAAGTGCTGAGTTGTGCTTTAAGAGTCTTGGTTGTGTAATAAATCGGACTTTAAACTGCACTGGTTGATTGAGATACTGACGATTCCCTTCAAACCCAGGGGTAACAATATCCGGTGCTAAAGGGGCGGCTAAATCAACTAGAGTACTTGTCACCAGCCAATCTCCAGCCATCCAGTCGGGATAAACCAAATCTCCTATCGCTGGTTTTGGGGAACTCAATTTTTCCCATTGGGGAAACTGCGCCAATCTTTGAGCTAATTCAGCGGCTTGCGCTTGTCCACCATACAGCAGAAATAAGAGAGTTAAACAAAAAATCCAAAAAAATTTCATATTTACCATAGTCAGAAATATGATAAGTTTCGTAATGATTAATTGGATGAATGGAATACCATACAATTAATGTTTTGTTTCACAACTTAATTTTAGTTAATTTTATATAACAAAAATAAACTAAAACTTTTCAGTGAAACAGGTTTTCAGTAGTCATTTAGTCAAAATAAATACATGATTATAATTTTCTCTGCACATATCAGAAATTCTGCCATAGGCATCATGGTATCGGATGTATCGCCGGTTGCCTGTAGTCGGAGAGCATGATGGTTGCCAGATATTGGCTTGATAGTCCAAGAATGAGAAAGTACTCTCAAAAGTCAAAAGCTAGTCTATTTGTAAAAATAGAGATAATTTCTTTCTGGCAAACCAAATTAATTATGTAAATAATTACACTATGAATATGGCTAGTAAAAAGAAAAATTTCAGTAAAAAAAGTAACTAATTTTTTGATATTTTATCAGCATTTTTGCTATTACTTAAAGATTAGATAAATGAAATTCTAATTTACTTATCTATTTCTTAATAGAAATTTGCCTATATTGGGCTTGGTTCTGGAACAGGTAAAGCACCTGAATTTGCTGTAATAAGCAAGTTCATGGAATAGAGTTAAGCGACATGTTTGTTCTGGCAACTTCTTAGGATAAAATGCTTAAATTTTGAGGTTATCAAACAAATGAGTCTATCAGGTTCTTTTGAGAGCTTTTCGTTACCGGAAGTATTTAAACTGATTGAACAAGGGCAAAAATCCGGTTGTTTAACTGTTTCTACCTTGCCAGATTCCCATGTTCCGCAATCTCAAAGTCAGGAGTACTATATTTGGTTTGTTCATGGGCGGATGGTAGCTGTAGCTAATCGCTTAGATGGTCGATGTTTAATCTCGAAAATCTTAGAAAAGCGTTGGGTGAGTCAAGGAAATCTATCAAAAATTTGTAGTCATGCATCTAGTGAAATACCGCTAGGGTTGTATCTCAAAATTGAAGGTTTCCTGAGTCCGGAGCAGTTAAACCTATTATTTGCCAGTCAATTGTATCAAGTGCAGAATTTATTTGAAATTCAACACGGTGTATTTAAATTAGATGTCCATGCTTCTGTACCTACAAGTGAGATGACTGGTATAAGCTCAGGAGCAATAGAAGTAGCTCTGTCAGCGTTAAGAGAGTTAAAAAACTGGCAAAATTTAGCTTATGCGCTGCCAAATCCTCGTTCGGCAATTAAATATATTGTTGACAAACAACCACAAGTGCGACTGAATACTTTAGATCGGCAAATTTGGGATTTTGCTCAAGGTATGTGGTCTTTAGAAGAAATCGCTAAGCAACTTCATCAACCAACCACTAAAATTCAACATGCTGCTTTCCGGTTGATATTAGCTGGTTTGGTAGAAGAAGTTACTTTAGTGCCTCAAAAGAAGAACGAGTATGATGATTTTCAGTTGATAAATAATTATCAACTGACAAGTAAAAGGTCGCCACAATCAGGGGTAAATATGTCATTATTGCAAAATTTAGTTGGTTTTTTAAGGAGTAAATTTTAATGGAAATCCTACGCATTGTTGTCACTGGTAGCGTAGGTTCTGGAAAAACAACTTTTGTGCGTGCAATTAGTGAAATTGATGTTGTTGATACAGACAGAAGAGCCACAGATGAAACAGCACAAATTAAATCTGAAACTACAGTTGCGATGGATTTTGGGCGTTTAACTTTCGCTCCGAATCAAGCATTGCACCTTTATGGCACACCAGGACAATCGCGATTTGATTTTATGTGGGATATGCTGATTCATGAAGCAGATGCCTACATCCTTCTCGTAGCTGCTCACCGTCCTCAAGATTTCTATAATAGCCGTCGGATTCTTCAGTTTATGAACCAACGGGTGCAAATACCAATGTTGATTGGAATAACGCACACTGATTGTCCAAATGCTTGGAATCCAGAAGACGTGGCGATCGCGTTGGGATTAGTGGATAAAAACACCCGACCACCTTTGGTGCTTGTAAATGCTAACGAACCAGCATCAGTGTTAGAAACTTTGATTGCACTAATCCAAGAACTGATGGAAACCAGCGTCTTAGAATAAGTAGCCAGATAGGGAATAGGGTTTAGTAGGCTGAGGGGGAATAGAGGGACAAGGAACAAACTAATTTCCCATGACCCATGAACCATTATCCACTATCTAAAAACAGCGATGAATCTCGGCAATTTTTTCAACCAACTTATAAGAGCATTTGCAAGCATATTCGCTGCACCAGGAAATGCATCATCTGAAATAGCCGAAGCAACAACGCTAAGCTTGCCGGGAAATACACCAGAGGAATCATCTACTTCAGAAGAAATCTTCCCGACACATTCTGATTCGGAAACAATTTATTCCAACATTATTGAGGAAAACAAAATCATGATTAACACTTCAATGCTGCAAGAAATTCTGCAAAACTTTGTTAGCAGCACTCCTGATGTTCAAGGTGCAGCTTTGGTGACTCCAGATGGGTTGGCATTAACATCTGTTTTACCAGGGGATATGGATGACGAAAGAACCGCTGCGATGTCTGCATCTATGCTCTCATTAGGTGAACGTATTGGTCGCGAACTAGCTCGCGGAAAAGTCGAACGAATTGTTGTAGAAGGTGAAAAAGGCTATGGCATTTTAGTAGGTTGCGGTGTTGATGCCGTTTTACTAGTTCTCGCAAATTCTGCAGCCAAACAAGGCTTGTTGTTCTTAGAAATTAAACGTGCTGCCAGCAGAATTGCACCGATAATTGGATAAAACTAAAGCGAGTTTTAGATTTTTCGGCAGTGGGTTTAACCATCTGCCAGATATGTTGTGGTTTTTCAGATTTTTCATACTAGGAGTTACTGTTCATGTCTATAGATCCTCATGCTTTCATGTTTACCCTAGAAAAGCGTGTCGGCTTGACATCAGATGATAAAGGTTTACTAAAATCGGAAGCAGATTGGGGATTAAAAATCGCCCCCGAAATGGCAGAGCATTTTTATGCTTATCTGGGTCGCGATTCAGAAATGAGTGCGATTTTAAATACTAGCGAAGAACGCATTCATCGCCTGCGAGAAACCTTTGTGCAATGGTTTCATGAAATGTTTACTGGTATGGATGAATGGGGTCATGTTTACGCTGACCGCCGCTGGAAAATTGGTTTAGTTCATGTCCGTATTGGTATTGGTCCACAGCATGTTGTTCCAGCAATGGCAACAGTGATTCACGAAGTCGGTAAGCAGCTGAAAACCGATGGAAAAAGCGAAGTTCTTAAAGATGCCCTCAGTCGAATTTGTATGATTGATTTGGCATTTATTGAACAAGCCTACGTTGAAGTTTCTTCTGCAGCTGTTCTCAGTGAAACTGGTTGGACAGAAGGTCTATTTCGGCGCTTAATTGCTACTGGTGCTAAATCTATGTAAATTCACAGTAAATTCACAAATTGCCCCACGGGAGGTATCACCTCCCGGATTTATTTCCCTGGTTAAACCTGGAAACGAGAAAACCAGAAATCCTCTCGAATCTGAGGTAATAAGGATAATATTCAAAAAACAGCACGATACTGAATAATTTTCACAACCCCTAGTCTAGAAGCCAGGGGTTTATTACTTCATAGAGATTTCAAATACCTAACCTAGGTTAGGTGAATACCGCAAATTAATATAGTTAATCTGGATTTAGATAGATACAAGTTTCCCCAAACTAATACCAGAGGAATAGAAGGTGAGAATATTGCGGATTAAAGATTTAGTACAACATGCTTTACAGAGTGGTTATCTGACAGTCGAAGCAGAAAATCAATTGCGACAGTTGATGAAAACTAAGTATGACATAGAAGATTTGAATGCATTCATGGAATTGCAAGCCGCCGCTATGAGGGGTTCTGTCAAGCAAGAGTCACGAGAACTGAAAAACTTTTAGTCTTCTCTCTGTCATGGTCACTACTATTAAATATTGACCATCAAAAACTTTACCTGAAAATAAGATTATTAATTGCATCTCCAGGGAAAATATTCATCTATCCTTTATTTGGAGCTAGCAATTTTTTATCTTCCTAGTTTTATAGCTTTGGTAGGTTGTTTATCAGGGTTTTATCGGGATTTTGTCTGAATTTAGTCCTGTGAATAAAATCCTGGTTGTAAATAATTATTAATAACTTAATAAAATCCCGTCTGTTGGCTTGTTATTAAAGTAGCAACCTAGACAAAACCACAGAGTCTATCCTATGACTAAACCAAAAACTGAAACAGTTAAATCTAAGTTAGGTGGTTTATACGTCCAATCCCCAGACGGACAAGAGCTTATTTTCCCCCTCAAACATACAGAAGTTCAGGCGAAAATTGCCGGTAATTTGTCCCGTGTAGAGGTAATTCAAAGCTTTGAAAATCCCTTTAACCAGCCTCTGGAAGCCATGTATGTCTTCCCCTTACCTTCGGAAGCAGCAGTGGATGATATGGAAATTAAAATCGGCGATCGCACCATCAAAGGGAGTATCAAGAAACGAGAAGAAGCACAACAAATCTACCAACAAGCAAAGCAACAAGGACGCACGGCTGGTTTACTAGAGCAGGAACGAGATAATATCTTCACCCAATCCCTAGCTAACATTAAACCCGGAGAACAAATTGATGTCACAATTCGTTATACCGACAGCTTAAAATTTGCTGGAGGAAATTACGAATTTGTCTTCCCGATGGTCGTTGGACCCAGATATATTCCTGGTACACCAATTGATGGTAGTGGAGATACAGATCAAGTTCCTGATGCTTCTCGGATTACCCCACCAATTATTCCAGAGGGAATGCGTTCCCGCCACGATATTAATGTCACAGTAGAAATCGACGCTGGTTTAGCTGTTAGTAATCTTAGCTCTCCTTCCCATCAATTAGAAATTAGCCAGACAGTAGAACTTGTTCATATAAAACTAGCCCAAGAAGACACTATTCCCAACAAAGATTTAATTATCTGCTATCAAGTCTCTGGTCAAGAAACTCAATCCACTGTATTAACCCAAGCCGATGAACGCGGTGGACATTTTGCTATATATCTGATTCCCGCAGTGGAATATAAGACTGAAGAAATTGTCGCCAAAGATGTGGTGTTTTTAGTAGATACCTCCGGTTCGCAATCGGGACAACCACTGCACAAATGTCAGGAATTAATGCGGCGATTTATCAATGGATTAAATCCCCAAGATACCTTCGCAATTCTCGACTTCTCTAACACCGTCAGGCAAATGTCAGCCCAACCTTTGCCCAATACACCAGAAAATCGTACCCAAGCTCTAGCTTACATTAACAAATTACAAGCCGGTGGCGGTACAGAAATGCTCAGCGGTATTCGTGCAGCTATTAGTTTCCCAGTACCTGCGGGAAGAGTGCGGACAGTAGTGCTTTTGTCTGATGGTTATATCGGCAATGAAAATGAAATTTTAGCAGAGGTACAAAAGCACCTGCAAATAGGAAATCGCCTTTACAGTTTCGGTGCTGGTAGTTCCGTCAATCGCTTTTTACTCAACCGCATTGCCGAAATTGGACGGGGAATCTCCACAATTATTCGTCATGATGAACCCACCCAAGAAGTAGCAGAAAAATTCTTTACGCAAATCAACAACCCCGTACTCACAAATATTGAAATCACCTGGGAAGGCGCAGGAGAAGCACCTATAATTTACCCAGAAGCACCACCTGATTTGTTCGCCGAACAACCGTTAGTTGTGTTTGGTAAAAAGCCAGATGCTATCCCAGGAAATCTTCGCGTTAAGGGCATAGCAGCAGGCGGGAAAACCTATGAAAAGACATTTAACCTCAACTTTGAACTGACAGGAAATCCAGCGGTAGCCCAACTGTGGGGACGCTCCCGCATCAAAGATTTGATGAATCAAATGTTTGGTTATGAAACCACCAAAAAAGTCGAAGCAGTCACAGAAACCGCCCTAACCTATCAACTGCTTTCGCAATACACCGCCTTTGTTGCTGTTAGCGATGATGTGCGGGTGAACCCAGAAGAACAAGTAATTTCTATGCAGGTGCCGGTGGAAATGCCAGAAGCTGTAAGTTATGAAGGGATGTTTGGTGGTGAAATAGCGCGTGGTATTTCCTTGTCAGCTATGTCAGCAAGAACATTTTATGCAATACCAATGGATGAAACAGAATTTGATATCACACTAATAAATCCTAGTATGACGGACGACGAAGAAGAGGTAGCTGCTAAAGCACCCACACCCGCACATCCTAAGTTGGAAATTGTCAGTGCTACAGGATTGGATGCAGCAGCAATTGCTGAACTTACCCAACACTTGCAAAAGCTCAATCTACCCTCTGGTTACAGTGGTGAAATTGTCTTTGAGTTAATAGTAAATAAACGTCGCATACAGCGGGTAATGTTGAATGAAGAAGCTTCTACACTTAAAGAAGATATACTGGTGGAGATGATTAAAAAATCTCTCCTCACCCGGCGAATTCCGACAAATACCAATGGCAATATTGTCTTAACCTTGCGAATTAATTCCTAAACTTGTAGAGACGCGACATGTCGCGTCTCCACAATCTTGTCATGAGTCGTTTATCATTTATCATTTATTTTTTCACTAATGACTAATGACTAATGACTAATGACCAATGACTATTGACTACTTAGCACTATTGGGAACCTTCGCTTGACGAGCCATATCCAAGTAGGAATTCATGCTTGGACCAGGACGACGACGACCGTTGGAACCGGACACCGAGGGAGCAAGATATTTCGTCGCAAAGTTGGTTTCAGCTGGAGGTTGGGGTTTAGCTGGTACTGGTGCTGGTGCAGCTTCTACCTTCTGTGCTTTAGCCTTTTTCTCTTGAGCAGGTTTAGCCTTCTTCTCTTTAGAAGGCTTTACTGCTTCTGCTTTAGCCGGTTCAGCAACGGGTGCAGGAGTTGGAGGTGCTGGTGTGGTAGCTTTAGCTTCCCCAGAAGTAGGAGCATCGTCTTTTAGCTCCATGAAAAAACCGTTGTTATTCTTTTTACCCAAATTTTTTACAAAACCCAACATGTCAATCGCTCCTGCTATTTATCTCTCTAACTGGACTGTCTCTGACTTGACTGCAATTCTTGAAGACTTAGGTAAAATATTACCTTTTATCAAGAGTCTTGTTAACTTGCTTAATTTTTGCTGCGCTGCCTGATTCGGGTTGCTGCAAGACAGTATTTTGGTTTTTCAGCAAAAACTGTGGTTGCTCATCACCAGGCAAATGACGTGAAAGCAAGTCTTTCAATCATTTACAACCTATAGGCAATCTATAGATGATTATGAAGTTTTTCCCACAACAGAGCAAGATTATCAGAGAACTGTTTACAAAACTTTACTCATTTACCGCCAGGAAAGTACACGAAACTCAATATATAAGTAAAATTTGATAAAATTAAGTAAAGTTATGAGTCATTAGTCATTGGTCATTAGTCTGAAGTTCCCAATGCCCCATTCCCCATTCCCCTAACCCATCCATCATCCGTCTATCCGTGATATCAGTGTGTATCCCATTCCCCTCAACCAGTAGGGGTAGTGTCATACTTTAGTTGGTATTGCAGAGTCGGCAAGGTTACATTTTGTACAATCCACCTAGCAAGTTTTGATAACCGGATATGAAAAATTTTCCACAGCGCAACCCTGTTTTATTAGTGCATGGACTTAATGATACAAACAGCATTTTCTGGAAAATGGGGAACTATCTAACTCAAGAGGGTTGGTCTGTCTATTCCCTAGATATGATTCCCTGTAATGGTGATGGTCGTCTGCAAGACTTAGCACAGCAAGTTGCAGATTATATTAACGCCAACTTTGCCCCAGAACAACCATTGGATTTAGTCGGTTTGAGCATGGGTGGAATTGTCAGCCGCTACTATCTCCAACGGTTGGGGGGAATTAAGCGTGTACAGCGGTTTATTACCTTGGGTTCGCCTCATAATGGAACTTTGTTAGCATACTGTTCTCAGCGTCTTGGATGTGTGCAGATGCGTCTTGACAGCGAACTGCTCCAAGATTTAAATGCTGATGCAGCTATGCTAGAGCAATTGAATTTTACTTCTATTTGGACGCCATATGATTTAATGATTGTACCCGCCAAGAGTTCAGAAATGCCGATGGCGAAGAATGTACAGCTACCTATTCTCAGTCATGCTTGGTTAACCACTGACCCCAAAGGTATAAAGGCTGTTGCGGAAGCTTTAACTGCACCTATAAAGCATCCTTCCCAAGTTATTGCTAGAGGGTAGGGTGTGTAATTGCCCTAATTGCAAACAGTCGATAGCATCATGGTATAACCTTAGCGCGATCGCTTCTCTCGCGTAGGATGCGTTAGCTGCAGCGTAACGCATCAATCCCACTGTTCTCCACCACCTCAATCACAAGGATAAATCCCCTCTCCCACAAACCGATGAAAGCTAGAAAACTCCCATTCTCCCGGCATTCCACATAACCCATGCCGCTCGCTGTGCAAGATTCGTTGCTCTATCCGACAAGTTCACAGCCATATCTCGTGATGAAAACAACAATTTGTTAGGGTTTTACGAGTGATAAAGCGAATTACTGGCTTGCTTGTACAGCCATAAGTGGCTAGTATTAGCGATCGGCTTAGAAGAGTACGTCCAGCGCGATCGCATCTCCGTCACACTTGTGTCTTAGGTGATTCGAGTAGAGCGATAGCTTCGCTTCACGCAGACATTCATGGCCGACGCTAATAAAACTTTACAAATCTACACAAATTTTCCGGATTAAGGCGAGGTACTGCGAAGATTGAACTAAGTGTTATCGTAAGCGCAGAACCAAAAGGTGGCTGTTTATCTCTCACCAAAGGTGGGCGATAGGTCAACCCATCTGCTGATGGAGTGGTGCTCTAATAACAGAAGTTGGGTACAGAGTCAGGAGTAAGAAGCAGCCATGTTTGAACGCTTTACAGAAAAAGCCGTCAAAGTCGTTATGTTAGCTCAAGAGGAAACCCGCCGCCTTGGTCATAAGGAAGTGGGGACGGCAGAGCTTCTCTTGGGTTTGATTCTCGAAGAAACTGGTTTAGCCTCCAGAGTTCTCAGAACTGTAGGAGTCAACTTAGAAAATGCTCGCCTAGAAGTCGAAAAAATCAGAGGTCGGGGTTCTGACATCAGGTTCAACGAACATGACTTTAGTGACTGTTTCAGGCGAGTTGTTTATGAACTTTCTATAGAAGAGGCTAACCAGTTAAAGCATAGAGAAATCGCCCCAGAACATCTCCTGCTAGGCTTGCTTCGAGAAGAAGAAGGGACGGCTATCAAAGTTTTGCAGAACTTGGGGGCTGAGGTAACTCAGGTGCGTACTCAAGTTTTCTCTATGTTAGTAGCCCAAGGCGATAAGAATGCCGCCCAGTTTTTGCCAAATACTACCACTGATTCTAGTGAAACGAACCGCATCAAAGCCTATCTCGCTCTCATTCAGAAGTTACTCAGCTATCCAGACAGTTCAGAAGTCGAGTTTTTAAAGAATTATCCAGATCTAATTAACAGTGGCTTAATGATTACCCTAGAAGGTGTCGCCTCGATTTTAGCACAACAAGGCGACCATAAAGGTGCTAGGTATCTACAAGATATTGCTGTCCAACTTACCAAAAAAGAAGACGAAAAAAGTAGCACAGAAAGTATCAATCAAGTTGTAGCAGTGCCTGATTTACCGCCTGCCATTAAGTTAACAGAGGCAGACAATATAACTGAGCAACAAGAACAGGTCGAGCAGATTGATAATGTGCAATATCCTACTCATGAAGCTACCCAGAATTTTCTGTTCCAGTTATTGCGAGTGATTTTTGAAAGCAAGGCTGACTCTCAAGTTGTATATCCTTTTCTAGAGGAAAACTTAGATAAGTTAAATGAGAGTTTCCCGGAAGTATTGCGAGACTGGGCAACTGCTCAACTGTCTAGAGTTGGGGAGGAGCAAAAACCCAAATTAGCTAAAATAATTACTACTCTGAGTACGTTAATTAGAAAATTTGAGCTTGGCGATCCTGCTACTAACCTGGAAATTGCACTGACTGGATATGAAATTGTCGATAATATTTTGACCAAGGCAGAAGATTCGGTCAGTTGGGCGGCAAATCAATATTGTCTAGGTTTAACTTACCTGGAGCGAAGTAAAGGAAACCCCGAAGAAAACTTAAAGCAAGCTATCAACTATTTCACAGCAGCTTTGAAGGTATATGACAAAGATAATTTTCCTAAACAACGGAAACTGATTCTCAATAATCTGAAAAATGCTACAAGGGAGATGAGAAATATAGAAGAACTGGATGAACAGAAAAACGGTGATAAGTTTACAGAAAATAGGGATAACGAGGTGGATGTATCAGATGATTTCTCCGCGCATCCGGATAATTCATCGTCAGAGATACTATCGCTCTCTCAAGCTCCTGAACGCATCCAAGCCTATTTGTATCTAATACAAGAACTACGGACTTGTCCCCGTGGTAGTGAGCAAACTGTTTTAAATGATAATCCAGATTTGCTAGATGCTGATTTAATTGAGATGATGAAACAGATGGCAGCCGCTTTGGAAAAGACAGGTGAAACTCAGGATGCAGAACGTTTAATCCAAATTGCACATCAGCTAAGTGAAGCGCCGAGTTTATTATCATCAAATTCTGCTTTATTTGTCCAAATTAGTGATAATGATAATTCTGAAGATTTAGTGACTATAGAGATACCTGCGGGAGAAGGGTTGTCTGAAAATCAAGAACGTCAGCAAGCATACCAAAGTTTTATTAATCAGTTACTAAGTTGTCCTATGGGACACCAATTAGAGGTTTTTATGGCTAACTCAAAGCTGATTGATGCTGGGTTAGTGCAACAAATGAGACAAGTGGCAACCCAGATGTGGATGCAAGGCAATCAAGAGGCTGCTAAGTTGTTGCAAAATTGCGCTGAAGAACTTACTACTTTTTTTGACTCTGGGCAGGCACAAATTTTGGCACAGGCTATGGCTCAGATGGAGGAGAGGGGCATTCCTAATAACCCAGGTTTCTTTACCAAGCTAATGACGGGTATGGCAGATGCAATCAGTAATTCACAAATAGCAGGAAACCCAGAAATATTCCAAGAATATTGGAATTTATTGAACGAAGTATTGCAGGCATCACTATTAGAGTTCATGAGCGGTTCACAAGATCTGTACCCGCTTCTCTCTGCCAATTTAGACAAACTGGATGAAACCTTTGTTCGGATATTGCACGGGTTTGGCACTATTGTGCCGGAATTACCTCCAGAGTCAGAGGACAAACAAACGACAACAATGGCTATCGCCGTTTTCAGTAACCTGATTCAGCAGTTCCCTCTCGGTAATAGGGATATCAATTTAGAAATTGCTATTACTGGCTACCAGATTTGTGCAAATGTTTTTACTTGGGAAGCTTTCCCTGAACAATGGGCAATATTGCAACAGAATATAGCGGTTGTCTACTGTCAACGGTTCAGGGGTGACAAGGCAGAAAATCTGGAGTTAGCAATCACCAAGTATCAAGATGCCTTGCAAGTCTTGACAAAGCAGGCATTTCCCGAACAATGGGCGCAGATCAAAATGAATTTGGGGAATGCTTACCAAGAAAGAATAAGGGGCAATCGAACCGATAACATAGAGCGGGTAATCGCCAGTTCTCAAGAAGCTTTGCAAGTTTTTACTAGGCATGAGTTCCCTGAAAATTGGGGGATAGTGCAAAGCAATTTGGGGAATGCTTACTGTGATCGAATAGTAGGTAACAAAGCAGAGAATCTAGAGCTGGCGATCGCTGCATTCCAAGATGCTCTACAAGTCCACAATCGGGAGACATCGCCAAGGCATTGGGCAGAAAACCAAAATAATTTGGCACTTGCTTACTGGGAGCGCACCAAGGGCAACCGAGCCGAAAACTTGGAGAGAGCAATCCGCTACGCCCAAGCCGCCTTACAAGTTTACACCAGGCAAGAGTTTCCTTATGAATGGGCAAAAGTACAAAATAATTTGAGTTTTATTTATTGTGACCGCATTGAGGGAGACAAGGCGGAAAATATTGAACTGGCAATTTCCGTATCGGCGGCGGCTTTAGAAGTCCTTACCCGGCAGACATTTCCTAAAGATTGGGCGGATGCCCAAAGCCATTTAGCGAAGGCATACCTAGACCGGATACGGGGCAACCGATCTGATAATCTAGAACGAGCCATAGTAGCTAGTCAAGAAGCGTTAAAAGTCCGTACCCGTGAAGCGTTGCCTCAAGATTGGGCTAAGAGTCAACACAACTTAGGTGAGGCTTACCGTAACCGTATCAAAGACGACAAAGCTGCAAACTTGGAGTTGGCGATTGCTACCTTCAAAGCAGCATTGGAAATTGACACTCAAACAGCATTTCCCTATCAATGGGCAATTACGCAACAAAGTCTCGGTCTTACTTATCACGAGCGAATTCAAGGCGATAAAGCCGATAATCAGGAAATGGCAATCGCCTGTTATCAAGCTGCTTTACAAATTCTTACCTCAGCGAAATTTCCCTATGAATGGGCGATTGCCCAAATCAATTTGGGTGCTACATATAATGAACGAATTCGTGACGACAGAGCCGATAATCAAGAAAGGGCACTCACTTGCTATCAAGCTGCTTTGCAAATTCTTACCCATGAGGCATTTCCTGAAAAATGGGCATTGCTGCAAACAAACTTAGGGAATGTATATGCGCTGTGGGTAAATCATGACCAGTCACAGAACCAAGAGTTAGCGATCGCTTCTTATCAAGCAGCTCTGGAAGTTTATACCCAAGATAAATTCCCTGAAATGTGGGCTAGAACCCAAATGAACCTAGCTGTTGCTTACGTGCAACGACGTAACGGCAACCGGGCACAAAATTTGGAACTAGCGATCGCGGCAAATCAAGCGGCTTTGGAGGTTTTAACGAAAGAGAGTTTTCCACAATATTGGGCGATGACTCAAATGAATCTGGCTGCTACCTACATCAGTCGAGTCAACGGTGACCGAGCAGAAAATTTGGCTCTGGCGATCGCTGCTTCCCAAGCTGCTTTGCAAGTCTATAGGAGGGTAGCATTTCCCCAGCAATGGGCTACGGTTCAAGTGAATCTGGGTAATGCCTACAAATATCGGAATCAGATGACGGAAGCGATCGCGTGTTTCAAGTTAGCGCTAGAAGTCTTTACACCCACTACTTTTCCCGTAGATTGCTACAAGGCTGGAAACAACATTGGTTATGTGGCATTCAGTGCAGGGCAGTGGGCTGAGGCTATTGAAGGGTATCACGTAGCCATTGAAGCCTTAGAGCAGAGTCGATATTGGGCTAACAATGATACGAGGCGGCAAGAGATTTTGCAAGAGGGGATTCTTGTTTATATGTACGCAGTACAAGCCTGCATCAACAACGGTCAACCCGACAAAGCGATAGAATATGTCGAGCGTGGCAAAGCTCGCAACCTAGTAGACCTCCTAGCCACCCGCGATCTTGCTCCCAAAGGCAACATTCCTCAAACTGTTCTCAACGAATTGGCTCGATTGCGTCGAGAAATTGCCGCCGAACAGCGCAATTTCAAGATTGCCAGAGATAACAGTATCAGAGAGATCGCGATTAATGATAGTCAGTTTTTTATCCCTAGCAATTTACCAACATCTGGCTCTGGTAAAGATCGCACCCGCTTAAATGAGTTGCGCCAACAGCTAGATGATTTGATTAATGATATTCAGCGAATTGACCCCACATTCAGCCTCACCCAACGAGTTGAACCCATTAACTTCCACCAAATACGCTCGTCGCTGCTATTAGACGAAAAAAACGCCCTAATTGAGTGGTACGTTACCAATCAGACTCTCTACGCTTTCATCATCACTCACCAAAATGAAAGTCCAATTATTGTGTCATTACCTGAAGAAAATTACCATAACTTGTTGAATTTTGGGGTTGAGTATCTGAATATATACTCTAAAGAAAAAAAATTATGGAATGCTCACTTAGACCAGTGTTTACAGCAGCTAGCTGAAATTCTGCAAATCGACGAAATTGTGTCTCGCATCCCAGCCAATTGCGATCAGCTCATCCTAATTCCTCATTTGTTTTTGCACCTGTTACCTATCCATGCAATATCTTTACAGGATGGAAATTGCCTACTTGAGCGCTTTAAAGGTGGCATTCGCTATGCTCCCAGCTACCAGCTATTTCAACTAACCCAAAATCAGCAACGCCCAAATTTTGATCGCATCTTTGGAGTTCAAAATCCTACTCTAGATCTAAATTACACCGATATTGAAGTCCAAGTTATCAAGCAGATGTTTAACAGTAATGATATCTTGGTCAAACAGGATGCTAAGAAAGAAGAAATCAATAACTCACGCCTCCGCATAGCTCACTGCGCTCACTTTTCTTGTCACGGCTATTTCAACTTTGAAGACTCTCTTCGTTCTGCCCTAATTCTAGCTGATGCACAAGCTTCTAATCTCCAACAGCTAACTGACGCTACTCGTTATATATCTTTGCGGGAAGGCAATACCTTTGATTTGGAAAAATGCTTGGCATTAGGAGAAATTTTCAGTCTTGATCTGAATCAATGCCGTCTTATCACCCTCTCAGCTTGCGAAACAGGCTTAACTGATCCCAAAAGTATCAGCGATGAGTACATTAGTTTGACCAGTGGTTTCCTTTATGCAGGTAGTCCTAGTGTAGTTGCTAGTCAGTGGACTGTAAATGACTTGTCTACTACATTTTTGATGATTAAATTCTATGAAAACCTACACGAACAGCAGAAACAACAGGGCTATCTTAATATTGCGATCGCTCTCAACCAAGCTCAATTATGGCTTCGCGATGCCACAAAGGAACAATTGGAAGAATGGACAACTAATTTACTTTTAAATGATGCTCAAATAATACAGTTAATGATTTTCTTTGAAGATATACCAGCTAATACTAAACCCTTTGAATCCCCCTACCACTGGGCAGCGTTCTGTGCTATCGGTCAATAACCTGTGAAAACTGACACCATCTTCTATAGCCTATTTCAGGCATTTCCCAGCATCTTCTTTGAACTCATTAACCGTTCCCCAGAAGAAGCAGTTAGCTATGAATTCACCTCCCGCGAAGTCAAGCAACTGGCATTCCGCCTAGACGGTTTATTTTTGCCAAAAACAAATGAGCCAGACAAGCCGTTCTACTTGGTTGAAGTTCAGTTTCAGCCAGATGCAGGCTTGTACTATCGCTTGTTTGGCGAACTCTTCCTCTACTTAAGCCAATACAAACCACCCCATCCCTGGCGGGTTGTCGTCATCTATCCCAATCGTAGTATCGAACGAGAACAGACGTTGCAGTTTGGTGAACTCTTAGCCCTCAACCGGGTGAGACGAATTTACCTGGATGAATTAGGGGAAGCAGCAGAAAACTCGCTTGGGGTGGGAGTTGTTAAGCTAGTGGTTGAACCTGAAGATACAGCAGGGCAACTGGCAAGGCGCTTAATCGAACAAGCGAAACAACAGCTAAGCGATGAAGCCCTCCAGCGTGACTTCATCAACTTAATTGAGATAATTATTGTCTATAAATTACCGCAAAAAAGCCGCGAGGAGATTGCAGCTATGTTGGGTTTAAGTGAACTAAAAAAGACCAAATTCTATCAGGAAGTGCAGTTAGAAACAAAATTGGAAGCCATATCGGAATTGCTCCGGTTGGGATTAACTTTGGAGCAGATTGCTGGAGCGCTCAAGTTGCCACTGGAATTAGTCAGACAAACCGCACAGCAAACAATAAATCAACCTGCATCTTTATCTGAACAAGAGGTAAGTACTCAGGTGTTAGATTCGCCGCCAGAAGTCGCTTCGCGAACAGCACAACAAACTAGATATTCCCCCCAATCCTTTGACGAACAAAACCTCGGAGTTTTTAACCATCTTCTGAATACTCAACCTTCCCTGTTTTCCCTTGAAAATAGAAATGAATTAGCACAATTAATTGCCTCTTTACCAGATGAAAGCAACCAACTTTCCATCGCCATTTCAAAGTGGTATCGAAAACACCCTGAAATTTTGAAAGCTCAACTTGCCATGCTAAAAGAGCTATTTGGTGATATCCTCACCCAAGATAAAGCACCAGGAAGTAAAGAAGGTAAGGTGACAACCCCTATACATCCAGCAACTCAACAAACCTTGCTCAACAGTATTCAGCAAAGTTCCTCCTCTGGCGGTTCCCAGTCGTCCAAATCTGGCTCATGAGCGATACTATGCCTCCTGGAAAAGTCACTAACCCCAAACTAACTCTTTACGCCTTTCACCTACGTAACAACTTAGCTCAGGGTTATGATGAGCCAGTAGATGATGCCAACCACCTGTGGGAGCAATGTCAGCAACTTGGGCAAAAACTTAATATTCCCAGACTTGAATCCCTGATTGAGCGTCTCCAAGACAACAACGGCAATATTGGTTTAGCCCCAAGCAAGGATAACCCAAAAAGCGACTATCTGGAGCTACTACAAAAAGAGCGTCTACTGAATTTCTCCGCTATTTCTGACGGCAGTACACTCCAACTTAGAGGCGAAGTCTATCCCCTACAAATCCATGATACCTATGCCGTTGACATCACCCTGCGCTATCCTTACTCGGATGTAGAAGTTCATCAATTGGGTGGATTGAATCATCAAGGTTGTCTACTCCTGGATTCAAGCAACTCCTCCCTAGGACAAACTCTGGTATTATTTGCTCAGTCAGTGGGTGATATTCAGGACACTCAAGCCTTTGCCGAGGCTTGCCTCACTGCTATTTTGCCAAAGCCAGAAGCCGAAAAATTCTTGCTTTCTCCACCCGTCAAAGGAACATTTTTAGGTAGTCCCATTTTCGAGTATGAAAATAACCAAGACAATGCTGCCCAAAATGGTCATATCCTCATCTGGTTGAATTGCCACCCCCAGACAGAAACTTTAGAAGAAGCAGGAGATTATTACCAACCCCTAATCAATCTGTTGTGCTGTCGCCATAAAATTCTCTATGTCTACTCCGAGTCTCGCTGGTGCAATCACGAGGCAAGAATCCTCTATAAACAATTAGAAACCCAAAGAAAACGCTTACGTAAATTGCCATCTGAGCCTGCGGAAAAGCTCATTCAACTCCAACACCTGATAACAGAAACCATCCAACTGGCATTTGACTATGCCAACCATCTGCGAGATTTAGCAGTGCATCGCAACACTATTGAAGCCAATGGGAAGAACTATTGTTTCTGGCTGAAACAATTACAGGCTATTAGTATTGAGGGCGAGGATAATCTGGACTTTTGGCAGCAATTAATCAACCGCATACAGGAAAAGTTTATTGAACAAATTGGCGTGGATTTGGCTTATCTTATTCCTGCTCAGCAATTGTTTCAACAGATGATTGACACCATCCGAGGTATGGTGGAGATTCTGGCTGAGGAACAAGCGCAGGTGCGTGAACAGCAGGACAAGGAACGCGATCGCAACCTGCAAACTACGATTGCCGTAGTAGGTGTAGGTATAGGGTTTACTGGACTTGCTGCCGCTTCCTTTCCTTACCTAATCCCGCCAGATGCGAAAACTACCCCAATTCCTCTCCAACCACCTTTTACCTCTGGTTCTCTCCATCCCTTTATCTCCGTGCTGCTACTGAGCCTTATTTTTGGTTTCCTAGGTGCAGGTGTTGCTAAGGTGGTAACGATGCTAATCTCGCTGTGCAGTGACAAGAGGGCAAAACTGAAAAGTAGCCCTAAAAACCAGCTTCTTAATCAAGCCAATACACCTGAAGTGGGACAAGTAACAGGAGTGCAACAGAAGGTGGAAATTCCGACCCAACCACCAAGAAAATAGAATTTCTGAAAAATCTTCCCCCTTGAAAACAAATTCGTTTCCAAGAGGGGGAAAGGATACAGAAGTTTTGCTACAGCGGAATAACGCTAAGGCATCCTACTCTTTGATACTGGTTTTATTATAGCGATCGCATGTTAATCTAGCGCTACCATTCTTTCTTTCAGGTCACATCACCAATTTTTGTATACTCGTCGTTCCCAAAAATCGCCGACTCATAACGGTAGTACTTGAATTCCATGATGTTATAGAAAGGGTCTTCTAAGAAAAATGTGCGATGCTCCAGGGGGGAGGAGACAAACCGCTGCTTGGGTTCTTCCCGAAACTTTAATTGGTGATATTGTGCCCTTTCTAACAAGTTATTCCAGTCGCTTTCGCACTGAAAAATTAGCCCAAAGTGTCTGGGATATATACCGCGTTGGGGTGCAAGGGGTTCTTTAGTGACGTGAGCCACCAATTGATGCCCGTATAAATTAAGGATGAGAGCATGAGGGTTTTCACGCCCAGGAATACAACCCAAACCATCCACATAATAGACTTTTGCTTGAGCAATATTAGTGACGGGAAAGGCAAGATGAAATAAAGTTGGGTTCATGGTTTGTCTGTTGAGGGTGGTGAATGTTCTCTACTATTTATTCTCTGAATCCCTGGCTGGTGGGGGTGCTATTAAACACAGTTTTATTAACCATTGCGTGGTTTGCTCCAAAAAAACTGCTCACCCCGGCTGGGTATTTACATGCGGGGTTTCTGGGTGTGTTGCTCTGGGGAACTGTCGGCTGGAAGGGATACTTAGTAGTAATGTTCTATTTTTTGGTTGGTTCTGCTGTTACCCGCGTTGGGATGGCACAAAAAGAAGCTGAAGGTATTGCTGAGAAGCGTTCTGGTGCCAGGGGTCCAGAAAATGTCTGGGGTTCAGCGTTAGTAGGAGCATTATCAGCCGCTGGTATAGGAATTATCAACACCGGATTATTCCATCCCCAATCCCTCATCCCTAGTCCCCAGTCCCTATTATTACTAGCATTCGTCGCCAGTTTCAGCACCAAACTATCGGATACCTGCGCTAGTGAGGTAGGAAAAGCCTACGGTAAACGCACCTATTTAATTACTACCTTACAACCAGTACCACGGGGGACAGAAGGAGCGGTAAGTTTAGAAGGTACTATCGCCGGATTGATAGCATCAGCGGTGATTTCCCTGGTTGGTTGGGGTGTTGGGTTAATAAACTTATTGGGGGTTGCTTGGTGTGTGGTAGCGGCGTTTATTGCTACTAATTTAGAAAGCGTAATTGGTGCCACTCTGCAATCGCGCTATGCTTGGCTGACTAATGAATTGGTCAATATTTTGAATACTTTGATTGGTGCGATCGCGGCAATTTTGTTAGCCCTGATGTGGCATTTTCTATCAGTCAGCCATTCGTAATTTTTCCTATTAAATCAGTAACCAATTAGTTTCCCGTAGTATCAATTCTTGGCAAAACTGCCAATTTCAATTTCTTCTTGGTTAAAAGTATCCTTCAACATCTTGCGGAGAACACGCTGAATATGAAGGTGTTTTCCTGGCTTGACTTTTGTCAGCGTTAGCAGCAATAGGTGATTCTCACCAAAATTTTCTATTCCAGCTACTCGTGTGGGTTCTAGAACATCCTGTTCATCAATTTTTAACTGCTCTCCTACCTTCTCCACCGCTCTATATACACGATCTAAATTGGAGTCATAGGAAACGCTAACTTCCACCCTTGCATATATATACTGCTTGGAGAAATTAATAATTGGTCCGATGTCCCCATTACGAATAATCTGTAATTGACCATCAGGATGACGGACGTGAGTGGTTCGCAGTTCAATAGCCTCTACAACCCCTTCAATAGTTCTCTCTTCCAGTTTACCAACTTCGATATAGTCACCCACCAAGTAATAGTTTTCAAACAAAATCAAAAATCCACAAACAACATCATTAATCAGGTTTTGCGCTCCCAGACCAACTGCTATACCTACAATTCCTGCACCTGCTAAGATAGGAGCAGGATCAATGCCAATCAGGTTGAGTATGGTTACTCCAGCAGTAAAGTAGATGAAATATTTGCCAAAACTCCGCATTAACGGAATCAGCGTCAGTCGTTTCTGTCGCTGTGATTCATTTGCATCTGTGGTTTTTAAGTAGAACTCATCCAGGATGAAGTAAGCAAGTTCAATCAAAACATTGCTAATAAAATAAACCCCAATAATCTGCACAATTCTAGGAGTATAGGAACTTATCCAAGCAATAGGTTCTATTTCTGGAACAACCAGATTTACTATACCCACATAGAGGACGTATTCCAAACATTTTTTGAACAGGGGTATGAGATGACGTAAACGCTCGTATAAACGCAGGAAGTTGTTATAACTAGAGTATTTCAGACTCAGGTCATCGAGAGTATCAACGATAGTAGCAACAGCTTTGACAATCAGTAACCCAACTGTGATAGTAATGTATATTTTTAAAGCAATGTAAATATATTTTGGAACGACTTCTGGGAGGTATAAAAATTTAGCACATAGGATAGCAGATGATATCCAAAGAGTATGATTGATAATTCTTTTGAATACCTTAAAAAAAGCCTCTATACTCTCATCATTAGCCTTGATTGTATCAGCTTTTTGGGCATAATTGCAGACCCTATCTATACCCCTGTTTAAGGGTGGAATGCTAAATTTAACTAGCATTAGCAAACTCACATTTTTCCAGCTTGCCGTCAATAAATTGACCCAAAATTGAGTAGGTAGACTGCGAATCAGATTAAGTTGAAATTCTTTAACATTTCCACCTCGATAAATTACCATCCCATTCACACCAATCAGCCCCAGACACATAATCACAGCCATAAAAATTAAAATTATGCTGATATTCCGGTGTAGGAATTTAATGTTTATGTTTGCAGTTCTGTCTTGAAGCCAAGAAACTTTAGCGAACTGCTTGAAGATTATGCCAATTATCAAGTTCAGCAGGAAGAAAATGACTATTAAAAATATGATTTCACTCAGAATAATTAGTATATTCATCATTTGATTACAAATATCAGAAAAAAAAGGCGGTTATATCACTAACTTTTTTGACAAGTCAGTATTTATACTTTCTAATCAAATTGCACGTAAGGTATCATATCACACTTCATCTTTTAAACTTTCAGAATTTTAATCATAATGGAAGGAGATTTAAGGCAGTTACGATTTTTATAAAATAAACAAATTAAACGTATTTATAAATATAACTATTTATTATCAAATAATAATTATTTAAGTTTTGCCTTAGCTAGGAAGCTCATACTTAAAGCTAAGGTAAAAATCTGATGATTTTTCTGTAATTGTATTTCTACTTAGGTAGTATCTCACTATACATATAGTTAAAATAAATAGCAAAATTACTGTCACCAAACCTAATCTGTGTGACTTATCATCAGTATAAATAGGTAGAGTAATAGTTATCCTTTATTATGGTAATTCATCATGCCCATTAGCCTATTTGATGCCCGTTTCTATGCAGCTAACAATCCCGATTTAGCAGCCGCAGGTCTGGTAACAGAGGCACAATTACTTGCACATTTTCAAAGCTCTGGTTTGAATGAGGGACGGATTTTTTCGCCGTTGGTGAATCTGAATTTTTATCGTGCTAGCAACAGTGATTTAAGTAGCTTTAACAATCAGCAATTATTTGACCATTTGCAAAATTATGGTGTGGCAGAAGGTCGGAGATTTTCACCCTTTGTTGACCTGAAATTTTACCAAGCTGCTAATGCTGATTTAGCAGGCTTTAATAACGAGTTTCTCTTTAATCACCTCCGGACATCTGGCATTAATGAAGGACGGCTGTTTTCCCAGTATTTTGATATTAATTACTACCGCACGAATAATTCTGACCTAGTAAGCGCCGGTTTGAGGGGTATCCAACTATTAGAACACTTCCAATTATATGGAATAGATGAAGGACGGCAATTCAACTTTGCTTTTGATGTTAACTACTATCGCAATTTTTATTCAGACCTAGGAGCAGCAGGACTAAACAATAGGCAACTCTTAGAACATTTCCAATTTAGCGGTTTAACTGAGGGGCGGATATCCTCACCAGGTTTTAATGTTAAGGTTTATCTCGCTAATAATTCTGATTTAAAAGCAGCGGGTTTTAATAAGCAACAAGCCTACAACCACTTTGTTTTGAATGGACAAAGAGAAGGACGTTCTGGTAGTGACTATGCAGGCAATTCTTTAAGCAACGCTCGCGATATTACTAACGGCTTGTTGACAAATACTTTGATTGATTTTGTTGGTGATACTGACGGCAACGACTACTACAAATTCAATCTATTATCTGCTAGTAACTTAAACATTAACCTGAATAATCTCACAGCCAATGCCAACTTGCAAGTAATTCGGGATGTTAATAACAATGGTGTCGTTGATGCTGGTGAGGTGATTTCTACTTCCAACAATAGCGGTACAACTTCAGAAGTAATTAACGCGCTAAATTTAGCAGCCGGTACTTATTACCTCCGAGTTTACCCTGAGCAGATAAGTGCTAATACTAACTATGAACTTAACGTATCGTTACAAATTTACAACGGCTCGTTAGGAAATACACCTAACCAGCAAGGCTGGTTAACTTTTGGTACTATACCTTCTTTCTTAGGTACACCAGCTACTCAAACTGCTAGTAATGGAGTGACTAACTTAGTCAGCACCCAAGCCAGTCCTGGTGGTTGGAGTAACCATAATATCTTGACACCAACTTTGGTTAACTCAAATTTCCCCACACTAGACAGGACTACAGGTTACACCGTCAGGTTTGATGTCAAAATCAATAGCGAAAGCCATACCGGTGATGATAATGGAGATGGACTGGATGACAGAGCCGGTTTTAGCGTGATTGTTTTGAGTAGCGATCGCCAAGGAATTGAACTCGGTTTTTGGACAAATGAAATTTGGGCACAAACAACAGGTTCTGCTCCCCCTCCTAATGGTAGTTTATTTACTCACAGCAACGCTGAGCGAGCTTTCCGTAATACTACCGTCATGACTCGTTATGAGTTGTCGGTTTTGGGGAACAATTATCAGTTATTTGCTAATGGCTCACCCATTCTATCTGGTAGTCTCCGCGACTACTCAGCATTTGACCACACAACCACCACACCCATCGCTCTACCCTATGACCCCTATGAAAGGTCAAATTTCTTGTTCTTGGGTGATAATAGCAGTGCTGCGGGGGCTAATATTAGTTTGGCATTAGTGGAACTAGGCAGGGCTTTATAATCACAACAGTATAGCTAGCAAAAGCCGCCTGTTCTCAGTACCAAGTAGGCGACTTTTGGTAAATTTCCCACCGCTGGTTACTGAACTGCAACCTGATAAGGATAATCAAGCAGCCCTGTGGCTGATATTAACAGTGGCAAATATTTGAAATAGCGTTATTATAGGCGCGATGCCTGCTGAAAATCAGCTATACACAGAGTCTATGCTATTAGCATTACCGCAGGCTACTGCGAACCAGCGAAAACTATTGAATACCTATTGGCATTTTGACATGAAAACTACCGGATGTTATTGATAACATGCGAAATTGATTAAATAGCAAATGTATCATTATTCCAGTTCTACCCACAGCGTTACTTCATGGAATCGTTATCTTTTTTAACCGTTGATGACCAGCCGATTTCCATCGGACAATCTCTGAAATATCTCCAAGCGTCAGGGAAATTAGGTGCATTCATTGGAGACATTCTCCGCCAGTACGTGATTGAGCAAGAACTACAAACGCGGGAAGATACGGATATTCCCCCCGGATTAATTGAACAAGCAGTCATAGATTTTCGCCTGCAAAATCAATTAACCGACCCCCAAGGTTTTCAAGAATGGCTAAAAAATAATGGCACAGATTACTCAACTTTTCACTCATCTGTAGCTTTAGGGTTCAAATTAGAAAAACTTAAATCTTTACTCACAGAAGCAAAACTACAAGAATATTTTATCGAGCGGAAGATTTTTATCGACAGGGTGGTAATATCACGGATTATTGTAGATAAACAAGAACTCGCTGAAGAACTGCAAGCTCAAATGGAGGAAGGAAGCAGCTTTGAGCAACTAGCCAAAGAGTATTCCCTTACAGATGACCGCGTGGTTAATGGCATGATGGGACCCGTCAGTCGGGGTACAATGCCAGATAATCTCAGAGCAGCAATTGATGTCGCAATTCCAGGAGATGTCATCGGTCCGGTGGAACTGGAAGGACGTTATGGTTTATTCCGCGTAGAGCAATTTTTACCGGCTTCCTTAGAAGATACTCAAATAAAACAAGCTCTACAAAATGAATTATTTGAAAAATGGCTAGCCGAGAAAATCCAAAAGCTGACGGTCAAAGTACAAGTGAGTTAAGGACGGTAGATAAAACTATGACAGCACAGGGAATAGCCTCCCTGGACTGGGATAAACCACCGTTTTCTTACCTCAGTCCCAGCGAACAAATCAGATTGCGAAACCAGGGGGAAACTCTCACCTACGAACTGGGAGAAAAAATCTGGTCAACGGAAGCGCAAGGGGAGCAATTCCTGATAGTTGCAGGAAAAGTTCGCTTGCGGGAGGAAGGGGTCGCTAAAGCATTAGCAACTTTAGAGACTGGAGATTGGTTTGGCGATTTACTTCACCTAGCTGGGGAAATTAAAGCTGTCGCAGCTAGCAAACAAGTGATTGTTGTCCGCTGGAATGCAGCCCTGTGGGAAGAAGTTGCTACCCCACAACTGGAGGACTTTTGGGGTGGGGGAGTAACTCTAGATTCCCCCGCTGTTGAACGGGGAAACCCCACCCCGACAGCAGATATTCCCCCGCTCAAGAGTGATTTTGAGTGGCAAGACCCTACCCCGACAGCAGATATTCCCCCCAGCAAGGTTCCCCAACCCCCAACCTATTCGGATTATCCCTTTGTTGCTAGCCAAAATACCGCAGCTGCCTGTTTGACAATGGTAGCGCAACAGTTAGACAATCCGGTGAACTTGGAATTGGTACAACGTCAACTGCGGGGAGGACGTCCCAAAAATGTCGTGGAAGCCGCAGAAAAGTTGGGGTTTGTTCTGCGTCACCTGCAAACTAGTTGGCAAGATTTACGCCAAATAACCTTACCAGCGCTGTTGCACTGGAATCAGAAACATTGGGTGGTAGTCTATGCAATTAAGGGCGATCGCCTGATTATTGCTAATCCCCTCAACTCCAACCAAACCTGTGAAAAAATTTCCCGTCTGGAAGTAGAAGGGGCTTGGGATGGACAATTATGGCAAGCTGAAACCATCCAAACCCAGGAAAGATTCAATCTCAGTTGGTTCTTACCGGCGGTTTGGAAATATCGCGGCTTGCTCCTAGAGGTGCTGTTAGCTTCCTTTACCCTGCAATTGTTGGGGTTAGCTTCACCGCTGATTACCCAAGTGGTCATTGACAAGGTGATGGTGCAGGAAAGTTTGGCTACCCTCGATGTCATGGCGATCGCTTTGTTGCTAGTTGCAGTCTTTGAAGCTATCCTCGGTATCCTGCGGCTGTTTATTTTTACCCACACCGCTCGACGTCTGGATTTGAGTCTCTCAGCGCAGCTATTTCGCCACCTGATGCGCTTACCCTTAGCTTATTTTGAAGCCCGACGGGTCGGAGATACGGTAGCGCGGGTTCAGGAACTAGAGCAAATCCGCCAGTTTCTCACCGGAACAGCCCTGACGGTAGTCCTAGACAGTATCTTTGCTGTGGTCTACCTGGTATTGATGTTTTACTATAGCGCTATATTAACCGGGGTAGCGTTGGCGGTTTTACCGCTGTTTGCGATTCTGACTTTAATATCTACCCCCATTCTCCGGGGTTGGCTGAACGAAACCTTTAACCGCAGTGCTGATAGCCAATCTTTCCTGGTAGAAACGGTAACGGGAATTCACTCGGTGAAAGCACACGCTGCTGAACCCGCTGCTAGAGAACGCTGGGAAGGTTTATTTGCTCGGTTTATCCGCACTGGTTTCAAAGCTTCCACCACTTCCAACATCAGTAGCAATATCGGGGACTTTCTCACCAATTTCTCCACCCTGCTGATTCTCTGGTTTGGCGCCAAATTAGTCATTGAACAGCAACTGACCATTGGTCAGCTAGTAGCGTTCCAAATGCTTTCCGGTCGCGTCACAGGTCCGCTGTTACGTTTAGTGCAACTGTGGCAAAATCTGCAACAAGTGCTGCTGTCGGTAGACCGGATTGGTGATATTCTCAATGTTGCCCCAGAAGCGGAAGCTGGTACTGGTTTAGTTCTCCCACCCCTGAAAGGACAAATTACCTTTGATAAAGTCTTCTTCCGCTATCGTCCCAACACTGAACCTGTCCTCAAAGGAATTTCCTTTGACGTGCAACCAGGTCAGTTTGTCGGGATTGTCGGACGCAGCGGTTCCGGGAAAAGTACCCTGTCAAAACTGATTCAGCGTCTTTACCAAGTGGAGTCAGGACGGATTCTCGTCGATGGCTTTGATATTAAAAGTGCTGATTTGGCTTCCCTGCGACAACAAATTGGTGTGGTATTGCAAGAAGACTTTTTGTTCAATGCTTCCATCACCGAAAATATCACCCTGGGAAACCCCGACATCAGCGCTGAACAAGTCGTAGAAGCCGCTAGATTAGCTGCAGCACACGATTTTGTCAGTGACTTAGTTCACGGTTATGAAACCAATGTCGGAGAGCGAGGTACAGCCTTATCCGGTGGTCAAAGACAGCGTATAGCCTTAGCGAGGTTATTTCTCTCCTTTGCACCAATTTTAATTCTCGATGAAGCTACCAGCGCTTTGGATAGCGAAACAGAGCAACAGGTACTGCAAAACCTCAAGCAAGTTTCCCAAAATCGCACCGTGTTTCTCATCGCTCACCGCTTTGCTCCTCTGAAGCGAGCGGATTTAATTTTGGTGATGGAGCGGGGTGTAATTGCGGAGAAAGGAACCCATGACCAGCTATTGCAGCAAAAGGGTTTATATTGGTCACTGTATCAACGCCAACAAGCGACAGTATAGGCAACAGTAAAAAACCCCGCCCTTAAGGGCGGGGTTTTAAGGATTGGTAACAAAAAAGACTGTTTTTTCTTCTGTCGTTAAGAATTCCATTCCTAGGCTCAAGTGAAAGCTACATCTAACCCCAAGCATTCTGTTGTTGGTTGCTTGGGGAATTTTTTTTGTTAAAGATAATTTAAGCTTATGTATAAATTTATTCAAAAGTAGAAGTTTATAGCCTTTATAAAAAAATGCGCTAAATTACTTGCGTAAATATACTTAAATACTAAATGTATTTTTTAAGTTTAATTGCAATTTCTGCCTAGACACTCAGTGAGTTGCAAATGTTGCTAA
Organism: Nostocaceae cyanobacterium; assembly: GCA_035285345.1. GTDB lineage: Bacteria > Cyanobacteriota > Cyanobacteriia > Cyanobacteriales > Nostocaceae > JAYKJH01. The sequence continues at coordinate 68,002 of JAYKJH010000161.1, forward strand.
ATTAATCTAAAGTTATCTAGCGTAATCACCAGTATTTACCGACAGACAAACAAAAAAACCAGTAAATCATCCCCGGACTAGGGTATAAACCCTATAAAGTTCCAGTAAATTCTTCATGAAATTTCGGTAAAACAGCGTACATTTTAGTGCTTTTTTCATAAATTCAAGGCATCATCCAAATTGTAAGAATTATTTACTCCGACTACGGGGAGAAAAGTATGCCAGTCGATAACGCAGGGGACACCCTAAGTAGTTCTAGGGCTGTATATCTAACTCCCAATACTCAAACATTTACTGACTGGTTAGGTGGGGCTGATAATAATGATTTCTATAGATTTACGCTCCAGCTTCGCAGCAGCTTAAACCTGAATTTAGATGGCTTGAGTGCAGATTGTGATGTGCAGTTGATTCACGACGCTAACGGAAATGGCGTCAAGGATTTAGGAGAGGTCATCTCCTTTTCCATGAACAATGGCACCACAGCCGAATCCATCAACACATTCTTGGATGCGGGAACTTATTTTATCCGTGTTTATCCTCGGAGCAATCAAAGCAGCAGATATAACTTGAGTGTTTCCGCTACACCAGCAGACTATGGTGGTAATTCCCTGAATAATCCTTTTAAAATCGGTATTTCTTCTATAACAAGCATCTATAAGGATTGGATAGGTAGTTCAGATACCAGTGACTACTATGAGTTCAATCTCAACAGTACTAGTACATTTAACCTACTTCTAAATGGTTTAACTAATAATGCTAATGTCGCTTTGCTGAATGCTAATGGTGACAGGGTGGCGATTTCTGCTAACAGCGGCACTAGTGATGAAACAATTAATAGCACCCTGGAAAGTGGTGTTTATTATGTTCATGTCTCCCGCCAAGAGGGTGACACTTACTATAACTTAAGTTTATCAGCAACGCCTGTCAGCGCCCAAACAAGAATAACTCCTGTAAGTGCTAACACTGTTACACCTCCACCACCAGCTAGCATTACTCCACCACCATCTGCAAATAATCCCCCAGCTGCATCTACGACTCCACGGGTTGTCCAAGGAACTTTACAAGCAGATACCTTTAGTTGGACATCTGGGTACAATCGAACGGTGTTTTTTGGCAATGGTAATATTGAGTTTAGTTCGGGAAAGCGAGATTTATTGGATTTGTCGAGCTTTTCCTCAGCAAACGTGACGATTAACTATGCTAATACCAGCAATGGTGGGGTGCTGTTCAATGCAGGTAATGGGACGCGACTGTTTGATTCCATCAGATTTGTAGATGGAACGGATATCCTGTTTGCGGGAGTTGAAAAGATTCGCTTTGCTGATACCACCGTTGACCTATCGATTGTACCCAACGACCCGCAATTTTCCCAGCAATGGAACCTACACATGATGGGTGTTCAGAATGCATGGCGGTTTACAACTGGTTCATCAGGAGTGTTAATTGGGATTGGCGATACAGGGTTAGGAGTTAACAATCAAGGTAATATTCACCCTGATTTAAGAGTCGCAACTACCAAAACCATTAGCAATAATTATAAAGACGAATTATCTAGCTACAGCAATACTTGGTTTTCTCACGGTAGTTTAGTTCAAGGAGTAATTGCTGCTGCTAGCAACAATGGTGTCGGGATGAGCGGTATCAACTGGAATTCTCCGGTGTACAACATTGATGTGATTGATACCGATGGTCTGGCTGGTGCAGATACCGGAGACTATACCTTAGTCTCTGGGATTGAGGCAATGATTGCCGAGGCAAATAGCAAAGGTCAGCGTGCTGCAATCAATCTTAGTTTATCAGGTGGTTACTCCACTGCCTTGGAGCAATTAATTGCTCGCAACCAGAATAATGCAGTATTTGTAATTGCTGCTGGTAATCAAAACAATTCTACGATTTCTAGTCCGGCGGATTTAGCTGCAAAATACGGGAATGTGATTGCTGTCGGTGCGGTTTGGGGAAGTCGCGACTGGTATGGTAATGCTACAACTCCCGGCGATCGCATATCCTATGCTAATTGGTGGGGTTCCAACTATGGTAACGGACTGACCTTAATGGCACCATCGGAAATTATCGCTACTAGCGCTACTAGTACCACGGCAAATGGTAATGTTGCTTTTGGCTATGATAGCCGGTTTAATGGTACCTCTGCAGCGGTTCCAGAGGTAACAGGGGTGGCTTCTCTGCTATGGAGTGTTAATCCCTCCCTAACTGCAGTACAGATTAAGGCTATTGTCTCGGAGACAGCCTATGATTTGGGTAGGGCGGGCTACGATAACGTCTATGGTTATGGATTGATTAATGCCGATAATGCTGTGCGACGAGCCTTAGCATTTGCCAGAGATTCTCGACTGCTAGCGGAGTTGACGACACCTACCACTACTTCTACCACTACTTCTAGCACTGCGGTTGCTGTTTAATGGCTCGTTAGCTAATTCACCTGAAAAATTTCCCTAACCTCCAAGAGACGTTCCTCGTTCCCTGGTTGAACCAGGGAACGAGCGTCCGGAGGTTCTACCTCCCGTGGTGCAAGATATGAGTAAAAATCGCCAATCTAAAATCCACCCATTGTCTGACAATTCATATCTTGATTCAGCAACGCCGGATTATGACTTGACTTGACTACCGTGACTGCGGGGGTCATCCGTGCTAGCGTTGGGTGTCACAGGTGCTGCAAATTTCGACGCTTCCCCTTTGGCTTGGGTATGGGGTAATGGTGAACCAGCAACCAAAGCCTGTAAATTACTTGCCATGATAGTACGAGGTTGCTCACCTATGGCTTGTGCTAAAGATTCTCCATCCTTAGTCATATACACGAAATGGGGAATACCGTCAACCCGGTAGCGCAACATTTCCGGCAGCCATTTGGTGTTATCTACATTCAACATGACAAAATTAACTTTGTCACCATACTCTTGTTTTAACTGGGCAATATCCGGTGCCATTGCCTGACAAACAGTACACCAGTTAGCGTAAAATTCCATTAGCGATGGCTTGCCGTTAGTTAAAGCCACCTCTAGGGGTGTGGATTGCTCATCTAATTTTTCTAAAGAAACTGAAGCCGTCTCTGTCTTCAATCCAAAAAACAACGCCACACTGAGGATGATTGCTACCATTGCAATCACAAAATTTCTCACGCGGACTGCAGTAGGAACCTCAGAAGTTCCTGGGGAAGTAACAGTTGGCGGGGGCGAATTCGCGGTCATAATCTAATGATTACAAGTTATTAAGCACTTCCCTTTCACTCTAGTACTTTTTTATCGAAATCTCCTTAACTGACCAGACAGCAGCATTCTCAATAACCGTAAGCTGGGCACTGCCCCACAACATAGAATGAAGATTTTAGGGTGTAATAAGCAGTGCCCCTAGGGAAACTCTAATTCCCTTGTGGTGGGGGACCTTGACGGCGTTGCTGCATATGTTGCTGCATTAGCTGACGCTGTTCCGCTGTCAGGATGGCATCGATTTGTTGGCGGGTGGCTTCGTGGACTTGCCGCATTCTGGCTTTTTGGTCATCGGTAATATTTAAAGACTCAAAAACCTGACGGGGATTTTCCCGATTGGCTCTAGCAGTTTCCAATCTAGCTTTTTGTTCAGCGGTGAAAATACTGTCCATTTGCTCCCGCTCAGCTTGCCTTATACTCTGCATTTGTTGCTCCTGTTCAGCGGTCAGGTTCAGCCAGTTATGCTTGTGAAACCCAGGACCTTCTGGTGGAGGTCCTGGAGGCATATCAGGGTTCGGGGTTTGAGCTAGGACTACGGGAACAATTGCCGCAGAGACTGCCAGAGAAACTGCACCAGCCAGCAGTGGGAACAATTTGACTTTTGAGATCCAGTTATTTAAAGCTTGAGCAACAATAGATTTCATACGATTCCTTAAATATGGAACAATCGAACGATTGCCTGGTTCGATATTCAAATCTTAGAAACGGACACCTGTGTTCCACATGGATCGAACTTCCCAAATTGATGTAGGACTTTAGTCCTAATGTGTTTATGACTTTGGTCACACGAAGGCAGAATAAATTTGGCAGCTAAGGTTCTGGAAACTAGGGTTTTGTGTGAAATAGATTAGATTAGTGGTTCATCGCGTTAAATTTGATAGTTTGTAGTCAGCGCAAAGAGCGCTTAAAGGAGCGCCCCTTCGCTGACTACAAACCTGGAGCGATAAATCGCTCACTACGAACTAGAGCGAAAGTTAAACCCCGTTTCTTACCATGTACCGTCGTTTTTCTCCCCCTAACCATTCCTTCCGCCTGATTCTTTATCTGGAATGGATTTTGCTGGGGATAACCCTGTTGGGAGAGATTCGACCTACCCCACCCCATGAGATGGACGGTCCAAATCGATTGTTATCGATTCTCACCCTCATGGTGTTCGGTTTGATGGGGCTGAGGCTGCCAAAGGGTAAAATCGGCGACAAAGTACTTTATACCGGGTTGGAATTTGGATTGCTGTTTTTGCCCTTCCTCCTGCACAGCGGACCAGAGTTTTTCCCTCTGCTGGGGATGATAGTTGTGATTCGCAGTTGTCTGCTGTTTGGGCAAGTCGGTCGCTTGTTTGTAGCCGGATTGGTGTTTATTGCCTTCCTGCTGATGCAGTTTTTGGTATGGCGTCCCCCACCACGACCAAGACCTGGACCCATGCCAGAGTTGATTGCTAAAGAGTCGATTACTAACACGATTCTTACCCTCAAGCTGAATAATGCAGTCACCTTTGGACTGACGCTACTGTTTATCTTGCTATTGGTTAACGCTTTACTAGCAGAACGTCAAAGCCGGGAAAAACTGCTGCTAGCTAATAATCAACTGCGCCAGTATGCTTTGCGAATCGAAGACCAAGCAACTTTGCAAGAGCGAAATCGTATTGCTCGCGAAATCCATGATGCGTTAGGACATGCGTTAACTGCTCAGAGTATTCAGTTAGAAAATGCCCTGCTGTTTTTGCCTCCTGGTGCCCAGAAAACTGAGTCTTTTTTGCGCGAGGCACAACAGTTAGGTTCTAGAGCATTACAGGAAGTGCGACGCTCAATTTCCACTCTACGCTCAGATCCTTTGCAAGGGCGATCGCTAGCAGCGGCGATCGCAAATACCGTGACAGAATTCCGTTCCACAACTGGAATCATCCCCGACTCTACTATACAACTGTCGGCGCCAATTCCTAGTGACCTCAGTACAGCAATGTATCGCATAATTCAAGAATCCCTGACCAACATTTCTAAGCATAGTGCTGCAACCCAGGTGAGTCTTAACCTCCAGCAAACTACAGACGCGATTCATTTGGTAATTTTTGATAATGGTCATGGGTTCGACCCCCAGGGAAATACAACGGGTTTTGGACTCCAGGGAATGCGGGAGAGAACTGCAGCTTTGGGGGGACAGTTCTTTTTGGCAAGTCAACCAGGAGAGGGCTGTCGAATTACTGTGTCAATTCCGTTACCCAGGGTGGCGTTATGAGTGATACCAAAATTCGCTTGTTGCTGGTGGATGACCAAATGATTATTCGTCAGGGTTTGCGGAGTCTCCTAGAAGCAAAACCCGATTTAGAAGTTGTTGGTGAAGCGGAAAACGGACAACAGGCTGTCTCACAAGTCGAAGCTTTGCAACCGGATATAGTATTAATGGATGTGCGAATGCCTGTTATGGATGGTGTGGCTGCGACTCGCGTGATTTGTCAGCAATTTAGCGCCACTAAAGTATTAGTGCTGACGACCTTCGATGATGATGAATATGTCTCACAAGCAATGCGATTAGGTGCGCGGGGCTATTTGCTCAAGGACACCCATTCTGATGACTTAGCAGCAGCAATTCGAGCCGTTCATAAAGGTTACACTCAAATGGGTCCGGGATTGTTGGAAAAAGCGATCGCACCTCCACCCCCAGTTATTCCACCCCAACCGCAGCGTCTTCCTCCAGAACTTGCAGGACTTACCCCTAGAGAACGGGAGGTGCTGCTTTTAATTGCTGACGGCGCAAGTAACCGTGAAATTGCAGAAGCACTGTATATTTCTGAACGAACGGTTAAAAATCACATCACCCATATTTTGAGTCAGTTAAATTTGCGCGATCGCACTCAAGCTGCTATGTTTGCTAGTGCTTTCTTACCGTTGTTGCGTTCATAAACATAGTTTCGTAGTAAGCACTTCAGTGCTTCAAAATAAGCGCTCTTTGCTCTTACTACAAACTTAGACTAATGTGTCAGTTGCATAAGTCCTAATTACGCTACAACAGAGAAAAACCTTAACAAGCCGTGAAAAAACGCATCACCCTCACCTTTCCCAAACGTACAGTCCAAATGCCAGTCACCTACATCCTGGCAAAAGATTTTAACGTCGCATCTCACATTATCCGCGCCCAAGTTGCACCTAACCAAATTGGTAAACTTGTACTTGAACTATCGGGTGATATCGATGAGTTAGATGCAGCTATCGAGTGGATGCGATCGCAACACATTCACGTTTCATCGGCTTTAGCAGAAATTATGATTGATGAGGACAGTTGCGTTCACTGTGGATTGTGTACCGGAGTCTGTCCGACAGAAGCATTGAGTTTGCACCGAGAAACATTCAAGCTCACCTTCACGCGATCGCGCTGCATTGTCTGCGAACAGTGTATTCCCACCTGTCCGGTCCAAGCCATTTCTACGAATTTATAGAGGGTAATAGGGACTAGGGAATAATTTTTTCTGTTTCCCTCATTCCCCATTCTCCATTACCTAAGCCGTATCACATCTGCAATCACACCCCCATCACCCACTAGCCTATTGTTGTTTGGTGAGTCATAAACTACCAAAACTGAAGGTTTACCACATATATCCTGAAACATTGTAATTCCCTCGGCGTGGTCATCTCGGTTGCCGTAGGGAATATCCATTATATACTCTGGTTGGGTGATAACTTCTTGTTGCAAAACGGCGCCACCATGCAAGCGATAAATTTGTACTGGTCCATCTAAATCCATTGTTGGTCCCGCCAAAATTAACAAGTCTTCCCCGTCCTGATATAAATCCCGAATTCCCAACCCATTTAAGAAGATAAAATGCTTTTTATATAGCTGAAAGTTAGCACCAATAGGCTGTAGGTTCATCAACCCTGGGCTAGATTCTGCTAATTCAATTTCTAGCATTACTGCCCAACCACGCAGCACCGGACCCCGCAAACCCAGAAAAACTCGGTTCTGATAAACTGCAATACCTTCCACGTCAAAACCATTATCTTTACCTGGAATTTTGGCGTTAATAAAAGCACCTAAATGGGGGTCATCTACCAATGCATCCATGAGGATATTACCCCTAGGACTTAGCTGTAATTTAGCAGCCGTTAACTGTAAATTGGGATTTTCTGGGTGGGGACAAGATTGCGATAATTGCCCATTTACTAAGGGAATTCTTCCCAAGATATAACGGTTTGGTTCCGTGGCAATTGTTGCTAATCGCTGAATATTTTTAGCGCTAGATTTATCTGGTTTTACCTTTTTGCGTTTATAGCTATGGGAACCATTAAACCATAAGTAGTGGTCGTGAAATGCCAGTCCTTCAATGTCAATTTCTTCGTCTTCCGGGGCAGGTAAATCGATAAATTCTGCCACCCGATAGTGTTGATGTTCGCCAAAATTATTACCGTCAATAAAAGAAAGACGTTCCAAAGTTGAAGTTTCATCGGAACCTAACCACAAATACTGATCAGGTGTCAATATAACTGCCGAGAGGTCTTGGCGGTGTGCTTGAAATTCCTTAGCAAAATTTAACAAAACTTTATTATCACCAGAAAGGTTTATCATTTTCTAGCCCGCTATTCAGTCTTGATTCTAACATTGCCATTTTTTTATGAATTGTGCCACAGAGCATCTTTTTTATGACTATTCATTTATAAATTAATGAATTAAGAATATTTGTTGATAAAAATCTGTCCACTTTTTTGCTACAACATTAAGAGATATTTAGATTTTCTTCCTTTCTCAATCATAACTAAAGTTATACCACAACCCCTCGGTCAAATGTTTTTTAAACAACATTTAATATCAATTAAATTTGATTCGGAAGCAAAAATATAGTAAAAATACTGAATTTAAATAGATAAGCACTAAGCAAGATATTTGATTGCTTAAATCATGATATGTTAGTAGTCCTAATCAATAAGGTATTGATTACATACTCTGCAACAGACTTTCAATCCTATGCAAGTAAACACAAACCCTGCAATAGATACGCTAGCAGACGGGGCTTATGTAGCCATTGAGAAGCACTTTAAGAAAGTTTTGAAGTGGGAATCATCTGTTAAAAAAGATGAAGAGCCAGAGGCATTGCATCAAATGCGGGTAGGGATGCGTCGTCTTCGCACAGCAGTCACTGGTTTTGCACTAGCACTGGATTTACCAAAATCAGTCAGCGATAAAAATATTGGTAAAATAGCTCGCATCCTGGGGAAATTACGAGATTTAGATGTTCTTAAAGATGCATTAACAAACCGTTATCAATCTCATTTACCTAGCAAAGAACAAAAGTCTTTAAATAATGCATTGGATGCTTTAGACAAACAGCGAAAAGATGTTTTCTCTGATGTGGAAGACACATTAAAGCATGAGCGTTATAAGTCGATTAAGCAAGGGGTAAAAGAGTGGTTGGCAGACCCAAAATATCATGATGTAGCTCATCTAAAAATTCAGCCATTACTGCCAGATTTACTATTACCAGAAGTCAGTCGATTTTTACTGCATCCGGGGTGGTTGGTGGCAACAGAAATTCAAGAATTCCAGGTAGTTAATTCTGGAGAATTAACACCGGGACAAGTAGAAGAAAACTTAGCAAATCAGGGAAAAATTCTCCATGAATTGCGAAAAGAAGCAAAACGATTACGCTATCAAATGGAGCTATTCCCTGATTTCTACGGTGAGTCCTATGCTACCTATCTCAGCGACGTGAAGGCTATCCAAGAAATGTTGGGAGAAATCCAAGATAGTATGGTTCTAGAGGAATGGCTGACAGATGTTTTAAAATCAGAAATTGCTACTCAGCTTCCCACCCTAGCAGCGGAATTAGCAAACAATCGCTACCAAGCATGGCAACAATGGCAACCCCTACAGCAGCGATATCTCAATTCCCAAGTCCGTCAAAGATTGCACCTAACCATACTTTATCCCCAAGAAAGTAACAGAGTTGTCAGTGATTCGTGACGGGAAAAAAATGCACTAGATCATCAAGGTGATAGCGGAAGAGTTGATTTACCCATTACCAATTCCTGTATCTTGACTGGGGTCAACTCCTGCACGTTATTCAATACTACTGCTGCTCCTGCTAATTTCAGTGTTTCTACATACGCTTTCTGTCGAGATGCACTTTCCTGCACGTGAGGAGGTAAAACACCTACAGCAATCCAAGTCCCGTTTGGTTCTAAGTTGCGTGCCTTTTGGACAGTCTGCATGTCTGCTACCGTATCTCCTACGTAAATTACTGGTGTATGAGCTTCCTGCTCCAACAAACGCACGGTAGCAAATAGTCCTGTGGGGTCGGGTTTACCAGGTGCATCTTCCATAGCAATTAATATGGGTGATTCTAAACCCAGACGCTTTTGCAACACATAATTTGCAGAACCGCGAGTTGCACCGCTGAAAAATCCCCAGCGAATCCCAGCAGCAGTCAGTTCATCTAAGTAATTTGGTTGTAATAATAACGGTTCATTGCAGATATAACCATTCCAATTTTCCGGGTCAGTGCCGCGATAACGGGACTGGAAAAAGGTAACAATGGTGTCGTAATTCAACGATACTTGTTTGCGCGTCTGTCCCTGGGTTTCAAAGTACCTGTAGGTTAATTCCTGCGATGCTTCCCAGTCGTTATTCCAGGTACCCTCGGACTTCAGGTTGTCAATGTCTTGTGGTGTGGGACGATAAGCTCCAGAGGTAAAATTCTCTACCGTATCCGCTATAGCACGGCGATAGGAACCACTGACATCACGGATAACACCATCAATATCAAAAACTACAATTGCTGGAGTAGTTGTAAGTTGGTTAATCAAAGTGTTTGCACCTCGTTTATCTGCACATTTGGCTATTGTTGTTGAGATTGGGGCGTCTTGCGTTAGAATAAGCGATGGCTTCGCCGACGCCTTCGGCGATTTCATATAGTTTATATCTTGCCCGGATATTGCCCCGGAGGTTTGATTGTCCAAGTTTATTTTGAAAATTCTGTGGTTAGACGAAAACGTCGCTCTAGCCGTTGACCAAGTTGTTGGTAAAGGCACCAGTCCCCTGACTAAATACTTTTTCTGGCCGAGAAACGACGCTTGGGAAGAACTCAAGAACGAAATTGAGTCGAAACACTGGATTACTGAAGCTGATAGAGTTGAATTACTCAACAAAGCTACAGAAGTTATCAACTACTGGCAAGAAGAAGGTAGAAACCGCCCGATGTCTGAAGCTCAACTTAAATTTCCTGAAGTTACCTTTACTGGTAGCGCTTAAGGTTATTTCCCCTTTGACTTTAGTCCAACTTGTTCCCCTCCGGATTAATCGGGAGGGGAATTTTGATTTTAATCACCGTAGGGGTGGAGTTATTTGCTCACTTTTTTACCAGAATATATGCTGTGACAAACTCAGGTAACTGGCTGATATTTCGACTAAAATCTTGTTGATTGCGAAAAATTCCGGCGAGAAAATCAAGTTGATAAAGATTCGGTAAAAAAGCTCCTCCGGTGTCAGCGAGGACTCCTATTTGCAAGCGCTTGCGTCCGCCTTGATTATACTCAATCGCTATGACTCTACCTAAGCCAATATTCAGCACATCTCCTGCAAAAGTTACCCCAGTTCTGATGGGAATTTTCGCATCTATTTTATAACCGTAGCCTCGGATAGCTTCCACCTGTCGGAAATACCAATATCGCTTTTGTGCCCTTGGTGCAACTCCTTTAATAAAAGGCATACCATTGTTTCTATCGACATTAAAAAAGGCCTTGGAACCATCTGTAAAGTTAATTAATATGGTTCCCTGCATTAATGCATCTTCTAAGCCATTGCGCGTAAGATAAGCCAGGGGTTCGACTTTGCCAAATTCTTTACCACCAGGTTCATAAATACCTGATAAAACATCCTGTTTGGTGTATTTAGTGAAGAAGTTATCGGTAGCAAATTCATCTTTTAAACTATAAATAGCCGTATTAAATTTTGAGCTTTTTGTCCGAGAACCTGGATGGGTGAAGACTGCATATTTTGTTAATCGCAACTGTTTTTGTTGTCGTCTCTTTGGGTTGTAAGGAGACCACTTAATAACCCGAAAATTGTTATTGATAAAATTAGGGTCTTGTAATCTAGTTGGGCGTCCCTTAGCAATATCTTCCCGCAACACCTCCATCATAAAATCTAACGTGTTGAGAACATCTTGGACAGTCACTCCCACAGAACCAAGCACTCCTGTCCGTTGCAGAACTGGGTCTTCTGTAGCGTAATCTTGGAAATATTTTCTAGTATTAGCGAGAACGGTTAATAAATCGGATTGATTAAAATTAACCTTGGTATTATTTGGTAGTCTTCCTGAACTAAAAATCTGATTGCCATTAATGCTAAATTGATATTTTTGCTGCTCATCAATGACTTGATAGGGTTCAGATGTAGTCGTGTTTTGCTTGTTTACAGTCCCATTAACAGCTTGCTGAGCAATAATCGGATTTGGAACATTGGTTACAATCGAAAGTTGTTGTCTTTTGGACTGAGCATGTAATTGATTGCCCGCAAAACCAGTGAGTAATAAGGCGGCACAACCTACTGTCAGACGGAATTTTTGGCTTGAGAACATACTCATCAATTAGGAAATAGATTGCTACTGGGACTTATATATAACATGAGTTCGTTATCTAGATTGCAGGCAATGAAATTAGGGTAATAGGTAAGAAATATTTTCATTAAAGCTCATCCGCTACTAACAGGATTTGAGATTTGGGATTGACCCTACTATCTATACTGGAGGGGTGCTGTAGCATAAAGTAATTATTGGTCATTTATAAAGGAAAAATTAAATTATATGAATCTAGGCTGGGTTAGGCGCATACTATGTATTGGTTTGGACAAAAAAACTAACGCCCTACGCGAAGAAGCTGCCGATGATGACCGACTGTGTAGTTAACACAGCCGAAGAATTTAAGTTTACTTTATAAATTAACACGGAAGATTTATTTTTCTGATTATTGAATAGTTTTTCGGGTGAATTTATAATAAGGTCAAGAGATGGAGTTATATAGAAAATTACTGCGCTATATCGGGTAATTGGCGTAAGTTTAGTTGATAAAGTTACTCCGAAAAAGGAGAATAACATGATAGCCCCAACTGTTCAGGGAAACCTGGATGCAAAGATTGCTGGCAAGAAAGACGCGGCAAGTAACCAGAGCGATCGCCGCTTCAAAACTCTAGAAATGTTCATGAAACGGCATCAATATAAACCTGATGCCCTGATTGAAGTTTTGCACAAAGCCCAAGAAGCTTTTGGTTATTTAGAAGAAGATGTTCTAATTTACATCGCCAGAAGGCTAAAACTGCCGCTGAGTCGAGTTTATGGCGTGGCAACATTTTACCATTTGTTTTCCCTTAAACCCAGTGGTGTCCATAGTTGTGTGGTTTGCATGGGAACTGCTTGCTACGTTAAAGGTAGTAACAAAGTGCTGGAATACCTAGAACAAGAACTGGGAATTAAAGTAGGTGGGACTACTGCCGATGGCAAAGTTTCCCTGATGGCAGCACGATGTCTTGGTGCTTGCGGTATCGCTCCGGCAGTGGTATTTGATAACGCTGTAGCCGGGAAACAAACACCCCAGTCAGCATTGGAGAAAATCATCAATTTACAGCAAGGATGAGGGAAGAATCTATGCACCCAGTTACAAGTCCCGACTCCCTATTAGCTCATATCTTGCACTCCTGGAGGTAGAACCTCCCAGAACTCGTTCCCAGGTTCAACCTGGGAACGAGAAATAAAGGCTCCGCTCTTGGGTGCAAGATGTCAGTTACCGTAAAGCTGTCAGTTAGAGAGTGTTAGCCTGTGGACAGAGAGAGAAGCGACAGTTCTGAATGAAGCAGGAAGTAAACGAAACCTAAAGTTCAAGCTAGATAGAAAACTCTAGCTCTGGGTAGCTTTGGGTAGGTTTTATGTAACGGAAGCAAAAATATGGACATAACACAATTGCGCGAAATTGCTCAAAAAGAACGGGATAGCCGCAAATCAACGCGCATCCGGTGTTGTACTGCCGCTGGTTGTATTTCTTCGGGTGCGGCTGCAGTCAAAAATAGCTTGGATGCAGCAGTGCAAAATGCTGGGTTAGAAAGCGAAGTGGAGGTAGTGAGTGTTGGTTGTTTGAAATTTTGCGGTCGCGGTCCGTTGGTAGAAGTAGACCCCACGGGGAAGCTTTATGAACAAGTTACCGCTGAGGATGGATATGCAATTATTTCTGCCTTGAAGGGGGAAAGTTCCACAGCTATTGAAGGAAATCCTAACCATCCCTTCTTCACCAGACAAATGCCGATTGTTTTGGAAAATAGCGGCAAAATTAACCCAGAAAGGATTGAAGAATACATTGCAGTGGGTGGTTACGAATCATTACATCAAGTTCTCTTGGAGATGACACCCGCCCAGGTGATAGGAGAAATTACCAATAGCGGTTTGCGGGGACGGGGTGGCGGCGGTTATCCCACGGGCTTAAAATGGGCTACTGTGGCGAAAATGCCACCCCCCTCCTTCCCCCCTAATAGGGGGGATGACAGCGGAATCAACTTTCATTCATCACAAAAATACGTCATCTGTAACGCTGATGAGGGCGATCCGGGGGCGTTTATGGATCGTAGTGTCTTAGAAAGTGACCCCCATCGTGTCTTGGAAGGGATGGCGATCGCCGGATATGCTATTGGTGCAAATCACGGTTATATATACATCCGCGCCGAATATCCCCTAGCTATCAAACACCTACAAAAAGCCATCCAACAGGCAAAACACCACGGATTGCTAGGCAGTCAAATCTTTGACTCCTCCTTTGACTTCAAAATTGATATCCGCATCGGTGCAGGTGCCTTTGTTTGCGGTGAAGAAACCGCCCTGATCCAATCTATCGAAGGCGGACGCGGTAATCCTCGTCCCCGTCCTCCCTATCCTGCTGAGTCGGGTTTGTGGGGCTGTCCTACCTTAATTAATAACGTCGAAACCTTCGCCAATATTGCCCCCATCATCCGCGAAGGTGCAGATTGGTATGCCAGTATTGGTACGGAGAAAAGCAAAGGTACGAAAGTATTTGCCCTTACAGGTAAGGTGAATAACACTGGCTTGATTGAAGTGCCAATGGGTACAACCGTCCGGCAAATTGTGGAAGAGATGGGCGGTGGTGTCAGCGATGGTCAGGTAAAAGCCGTACAAACGGGAGGTCCGTCTGGTGGATGCATTCCCGCCGATTTATTGGATACACCCGTTGATTATGACTCTCTGATTAAACTTGGCACCATGATGGGTTCCGGCGGCATGATTGTTATGGATCAGGACACCAGCATGGTGGAAATGGCACAGTTTTACATGGAATTTTGCCGTAGTGAAAGCTGTGGTAAATGCATACCCTGTCGCGCTGGGACCGTACAACTGCACGAGTTGCTCACCAAGATAGTAAATAAACAGGCAACCATGACCGATTTGGAACAAATGGAAAGCCTTTGTCAGATGGTGAAAGATACGAGTTTGTGCGGTTTGGGTATGAGTGCGCCTAATCCGATACTCAGTACTTTGCGCTACTTCCGGGAAGAGTATTTGCAGTTGCTGCAGCCACCTAGATATCTCGATGGTAAAGCCGGAGTCGCAGTTCGTTAGGGGAGGGGAAAAGTTATGACCGTCAAAACCTTAAAAATAGATGATATAGATGTGGCGATCGCCGCCGGTGCAAGTATCCTGGATGCAGCTAAAGAAGCAGGGATTTTTATCCCTACCCTCTGCCATTTAGATGGGGTGAAAGACATTGGTGCTTGTCGGTTGTGCATGGTGGAAGTGACGGGGGTAAATAAATTATTACCTGCTTGCGTCACCGAGATTTCCGAAGGGATGGAAGTACATACTAATACTCCCAAGCTGCAAGAATACCGCCGGATGATAGTAGAATTGCTGTTTGCCGAAGGCAATCATACCTGTTCAGTGTGCGTTGCGAATGGTAGCTGCGAACTGCAAAGGGCAGCAGTTAAAGTCGGTATGGATCATACCCGCTTTGCCTATCGCTTCCCCAAACGTCATGTAGACTTGTCTCATCCGTTGTTTGGCATTGACCATAACCGCTGTATCCTATGTACAAGATGTGTCCGTGTATGTGACGAAATTGAAGGCGCTCACGTCTGGGATGTAGCACAGCGAGGAGAAAATTGCTACATCGTTTCGGGGATGAACCAGCCTTGGGGTGAGGTATCGGCTTGTACTTCTTGTGGTAAATGTGTAGACGCCTGTCCGACGGGGGCAATTTTCCACAAAGGTACGACAGTTGCAGAGGAAACGCGCGATCGCGGCAAATTGGAATTTTTGGTGACAGCACGGGAGAAGAAAGAATGGACAAGATAAAATTTGCTACCGTTTGGTTAGCAGGGTGTTCCGGGTGTCACATGTCGTTTCTCGATTTGGATGAGTGGCTGCTGGAACTCGCTAAGCATGTAGATGTCGTCTACAGTCCCGTGGGGACTGACATCAAAGAATATCCCGAAAATGTTGATGTTTGTCTGGTGGAAGGTGCCGTTGGGAATGAGGAAAACTTAGAACTGATATATAAAGTGAGAAAAAATACTAAAATTCTCATTTCCTTCGGTGATTGTGCGGTAACGGCAAACGTTCCAGCAATGCGAAACATGCTTGACTCTAGCGAGACAGTCTTGAAACGCAGCTATCTAGAGTTAGCGGACGACAAGCCTCAGTTACCCCACGCACCCGGAATTGTACCAGAGTTACTAGAGAGGGTGATACCCGTGCATGAAGTCGTACCTGTAGATATTTTCATGCCGGGATGTCCCCCCAATGCAAACCGGATTCGCGCCACCCTAGAACCCTTAATTAAGGGAGAAAAACCCCATATGGTGGGACGAGAAATGATTAAGTTTGGCTAATGGGAATGGGTAATAGGTGATTCCTTTCGTTACCAGGCTGAGCCTGGTAACGAGAAAAACGAGAAATAAGCAGCCACAGGGCTGTTTATCTATTATCTATTAAGAAATCAGACAAAAATGGAGAGGGTTATGGCTTCTAAAACAGTAGTAATTGACCCGGTAACGCGGATAGAAGGACATGCGAAGATTTCGATTTTTCTCAACGATACCGGAGAAGTAGATGATGCTCGGTTCCATGTAGTGGAATATCGCGGATTTGAAAAATTTTGTGAAGGTAGACCATTCACAGAAATGGCAGGAATTACCGCTAGAATTTGTGGTATTTGTCCAACTTCTCATCAGTTAGCAGCAGCAAAAGCTGGGGATAAAATACTGGCAGTTAATATACCAAAAGCGGCTGATAAACTCCGAAGAATGATGAATTTGGGACAAATAACTCAGTCCCATGCACTGTCGTTTTTCCATCTCAGCAGTCCAGATTTTTTATTAGGTTGGGATAGCGATCCAGCTAAGCGGAACGTATTTGGATTAATTGCCGAAAATCCAGATTTAGCCCGTGCTGGAATTCGCTTACGGCAGTTTGGACAAACGGTAATTGAGATATTAGGAGGACAGAAAATTCACGCTCCTTGGGCTGTACCGGGGGGAGTGCGATCGCCGATAACAGAAGAAGGCAAAACATGGATACGCGATCGCTTACCAGAATCCTTTGCAACTGTGGATTTAGCACTCTCATTATTCAAGAATCTTCTAGATACGCAATTGCAGGAAGAAATCCAAGTTTTTGGTGAATTTCCCTCCCTATTTATGGGGTTAGTCGGAAAAAATGGCGAGTGGGAACATCACGGCGGACACCTGCGGTTCACCGATGCTCAAGGTAATATAGTTGCTGACAACAAAAGCGAAGATGATTATCAAGAATTCCTAGGGGAAGCAGTTGAATCTTGGTCTTATTTAAAGTCTCCCTACTACAAACCCTGGGGATATCCTAACGGAATTTATCGCGTCGGTCCTCTAGCAAGACTAAATGTTTGTGACCACATTGGTACAGAAGCAGCCGATAGGGAATTGCAAGAATTTCGTCAACGTGCCGGGAGAATCGTAACATCCTCTTTTTTATATCACTATGCTCGTTTGATTGAAATTCTCGCCTGTCTAGAACAAATTCAAAAACTATTAGATGACCCTGACATTGTGGCATCGAGAATCCGCGTTCAAGGGGGAGTAAATCAACTTGAAGGAATAGGGGTTAGTGAAGCACCAAGAGGTACTCTTTTCCATCATTATCAAGTAGATGAAAACGGCTTGTTGCAAAAGGTAAATCTCATCATTGCTACCGGACAAAATAACCTAGCAATGAACAAAACTGTTGCCCAAATTGCCAAGCACTACATCCACAATAGCGAGATACCAGAAGGATTTCTTAACCGCGTTGAAGCCGGAATCCGGTGTTTTGACCCCTGCTTATCTTGTTCAACTCATGCCGCTGGTCAAATGCCTTTACACATACAATTAGTGGCAGCAGACGGCACGATTGTCAAAGAAGTGTACCGTAATTAAATCTCTGTAGGGGCGGGGTTTATCCGCCCTTTTTAGGTCTTCTAGAGGCGGGTTTTACCTGATATTCTATTAGCAAACAGATTCATGGCTTTTAACCTCCAGCAGTGCTGGTTCCCCTATTCACCATTGAACCTTGGATTGAGTCTGATTAATTGCTTACTTATTTTAGAGGATTTCTCGCGATGGCAAAAGAAAATCTCTTTCTATGTATGGGTTCAGCTTGCCATCAAATGGGCGTTTATGAAGTTTTACCCAAACTTCAATCTTTAATTCATGACTATCATCTCGAAAGCATCATCGAGCTAAAAGGTTGTTTCTGCTTAGAAACCTGCAAGTACGGCATTGCTATGAAATTTCAAGAGCAACATGTAATTAACATTAGTCCAGAAAACCTGGAAGATAAATTTGTCCAGGAAATCTTACCTGTTATTCAAGGAAAGGTGAAGAATGTTAATTAATAAAGGTTGAAATTTTGTTCGTAGTTGGCGCTTTAGCGCTAAAGTGCTAACTATAGCAGTCCTAAATGCTTTGTGAACACCAAAATTCCCGACTTATTCAAGCAGTTGGGAATATGGAATTGCATATTTGACAATTCCTATAGGATTGCTATACAAGCTATTGGCAGTTGATTTATCCATTTTTACATATCTAATTATCACTATGGACATCAATCAAAATCGCTTTTTGCGGCTGCTTTGGGAATACGATCCTAATGGTTTGATTGTCATAGATAGTGAGATGAATATCAAATTTGCTAATCCGGCATTTTGTAAAATGTTTGGGGTCACACTAAACGATGTTATCCATCAACCAGCAGAAGCAATTTTAGAAGATATTAGCGATTTTCAAGAAGTTTGGCAGCAAGATATCGTCATCCGTGACAAAGTACAAGAATATCCTCTACATGGCTTGTATCTTGAACAAGTAATTTTTGCAATTCAAGAAGAAGGGATAATCGCTAGCATTATGGTTGACATTACCCAGGAAATAGAACGCAAAAATGACATGGATAAATTGAAAAATGAAACGGTCAAAAAAGTTAACGAGGTTGTAGATAAACAAATGAAAGTAGTACAAGAAATCGCTGGCTTACTTGGAGAAACAACAGCGGAAACAAAAGTTGGGTTATTGAAGATAATCCAAACTCTAGAAACAGGCAATAATTATTAAATTTTCAATTTTGAAATTGAGATTTATAAGTTAATATTTGGATTTGCTATGACTAGCAATAATTTTTTAGACATTTATGAATCTAGTCTGAATAAAAAAGGCGAAGAACTCTGTGGCGATAAAGTAAAATACTTAAAAACCGATAAAAAAACAATTATTGTTTTATCCGATGGATTGGGAAGTGGGGTTAAAGCTAATATTCTTGCTACTCTGACTACAGAAATTCTCATCACTATGATGAATGCAGATATTCCTCTAGAGGAAGTCTTGAAAACAGTGATTGCCACCCTACCCATCTGTCAAGTCAGAAAAATTGCCTATTCCACATTTACAATTGTCAAAATTGATGCGGAAACCAATCATTTTACAATAATTAATTTTGATAACCCACCATTTTTGTACTTTCGTCAGGGAAAGGTTGTCAAGTTAGAAACCCGAACTGAAAAAATCCTAGAACGCAAAATTATTATGGCTGAAGGGTATCTAGAAAAAGGCGATTTTCTCGGTGCTATCAGCGATGGTGTTCTTTATGCAGGAATGGGAGTTACATTGAATTTTGGTTGGGGGTGGGATGAGATTGCTAAATATATTGAGGAAGTTTTAATTAAAAAGTCTCATACTGCCAGAACCATAGTACAGGAAGTGATGAGAAAAACCTATTCTCTCTATCAGGGAGCTATTGGGGATGATGCTACCTTTGTTGGTATATATGTCAGAAAACGTAATCCTTTAATTATATTTACTGGACCTCCTTTAGATAAAGAACAAGATGAATATTATGTGGAAAAGTTATTAAATTTTGCCGGTAGGAAGGTAATTTGTGGAGGAACTACCGGAAATATTGTCGCCCATTATCTGGGGGAAATGGTTGAAATAGACTTAGTAACGCTGAGAAAGGATTTACCTCCTATAGGCATGTTAACTGATGTTGATTTAGTAACGGAAGGAATTCTCACACTTTCTAAAGCCATAGAATATATTAAAACATGTAACTGTGACTTAACTCGGCTGCGATTTGATAATAATGGCGCGTATTTTTTGGCAAAACAAATATTGCAAGCAGATTCAATATTATTTTTAGTAGGACAGAGTATTAATGAATTTTATCAGAATCCATTATTACCTAAAAATATCTCCATCCGCCGTAGCCTCATTGAAGAATTAGTGAAATTTTTAAGAGATAAGCAACGAGAAGTAACCATTGAATATTGTTAATTAGTTATTAGTCATTCCCTATTCCTTATTCCTTATGAAATACTTAGTAATTGGATATGGTAATACCCTCCGCAGTGATGATGGTGTAGGATTTTGGGTAGCAGAAAAAGTAGCAACATGGAATTTAGCAAATCTACGTTCTGTTTCCGTTCACCAACTTACTCCGGAATTGGCAGATGATATCGCCAATGCTGATACAGTAATTTTTGTGGATGCTTTACCAATTTCCGATGAAATACCAGGGGACGTGAAGATAGAAGCATTGACACCAGAGGGAACGACAGGTAGTTTTGTCCATAGTTCTCACCCGCGATCGCTTTTGTCCCTGAGTCAAGCCATTTATGGTAAAGCTCCCACTGCTTACTGGATTTTAATCCCAGCAGTGAATTTTGAATTTAGTGAGAATTTGTCTGCTATTGCTGAAGCTGGTGTGATCAAAGCCTTAGAGACAATTCAGTACTTAGTTACCTAGTCCACCTATATAGCTATATCTCTACCCGCTTTGTCGGATAGGGTGTAACATAAGTATGTAGTGGGTTTCGGCTACCCCCATGCACAGCCACGGGCGCATCTCAAGTATATATTCTCTTTATCTTGATAGTTAATTCAGTTAAAGTTTTAGACAATACTCAGTTTTACCTGATTAATCCCATTGTCTGTAGCCGTAAACCCGCTAGGATGCTACTGACTGTGGCTTCCCTCGAACCCTGAGTTAGGGTAAAGAGTAAACTAACAGCAAGCAACTGCCGATATTCCAGCGCTGGATACCCATAATATCTAGACCAAATATCTCAGTAAATCATATTTTGGTACAGCAGCTAACTTGCTTTACTCGAATAGACAAAATCAATCTACGTTCATCGAACAGGGTTAAAATTTGGGGATTTAGCATCAGGCACAATATCAAAGTAAATTAGCTACTCAGTGTTAAATTAAATGTTAAGGTTAAACCTTGAATCTGCAATCTGCTTGTGCATATCTTGTTTTTAGCCTGGTATTAAATGGAATAAAATACACACATTATTATCGGTAAATTCTTCACAGTGCAGCCAAACATGACTGAGGCAGAGGAACCTAAACTAAAGTTAATGGTGGTAGACGATGAAACCGATAACTTGGATTTACTGCACCGAACATTTCGGCGAGATTTTCAAGTTTATCGGGCAGAGGATGCTCGCAGTGCTTTAGAAATTTTGTCCAAAGTAGGAGAAATGGCTGTAATTATCTCTGACCAAAGGATGCCAGAGATGAATGGTACGGAATTTCTTAGCCTCACAGTTGACAAATTTCCTGATACAATTCGGATTTTATTGACTGGGTTTACCGATGCCGAAGATTTGGTAGAGGCAATTAACGCCGGTAAAGTGTTTAAGTATATCCTCAAACCCTGGAACCACGAAGAATTGCGGTCAACGGTTCAGCAAGCAGCAGATACTTATAAGGAGGTCAAAAGACGCACCAAAGAACTTAGACGTGCCCTCAAACAAGAAAGGGTATTTAATGCGGTAACTACAGCCCTGCGCTCCTCCCTCGACTACCACAGCATGTTACAAAAGATTGTGGATACAATTGGTCAAAACTTTGAAGCCGGTCATTGCTTGCTCAAACCAGTGGATGGCGATCGCTTTACACTCGACGAGTTTGACTATCAAAATTCTGACTACTCTGGAGGTTGTGACCAGACCAATCTCGATTATTTAATGCAGAAGGTACTAGAAACCCATGAATATCAATTAACTCACGATCGCGATGTTAGTAGTTGCTCTCACCAATTGGTTGTACCTCTGACTTACCAGCAACAACTACTAGCTGTGCTTGCTCTTTCCCAAACAGGTGAATATAGCCCTTGGTCTAATGAAGATATTCAATTAATTATTAATGTAAGTCAACAAGCAGCACTAGCTCTTTCCCAAGCCAAACTCTATCAAAGCCTGCAAGAAAAGCAACAGCAAATCAACACCGAGTTAGAAGTAGCTCGCCAAATTCAAAATAATCTCCTGCGTCAAAAATTACCAGATATACCTGAAGCTAAAGTCCAAGCCTGTTGCTATCCAGCTCGTCAAGTCGGAGGAGATTTTTTTGAAGTCTTTGTTCATCCTAAAGGGGATTTGTGGTTAGCTGTAGGAGATGTTTCTGGCAAAGGTGTACCAGCAGCATTATTTATGGCAAGTGCTATTTCTGTTCTCCGCCGGGAATTATCTCAAGAAACCCCACCAGAACCCAATGTTATCCTGCAAAATCTCAATAAAAGCCTTGCTAACGATTTAATTAGCAATAATTGCTTTATTACTTTGGTGGTAGCTCGTTATACCCCTAAGTATGGGGAACTTGTCTACGCTAATGCTGGTCATATCTATCCCTTAGTTTGGTCGAGATTGAACCAGGAAAATCAACAGCCAACTTACCTTCAGGTTCGGGGAATACCTCTGGGAATTTTCCCTGTTTGGCAAGCATCAGCAGGTCGATTGACTTTAAAACCAGGAGATACTTTGCTACTAGCAAGTGACGGAATTACAGAAGCTATTGTAGCTCAAAAAACTGTTTATTCAGTGAATACCGAAGATAGCTCTCAACCACTAAAGCGTTCTATGCTGAATCAAGAGGGACTATGGCAACTCTTACAACAAGAAGCCCAGCCACTTAATTTAAATAAGTTAATAGCTCGTATCCAGGCGCACAACACCGCACAGGAAGATGACCAAACGATACTTTCACTGGAGGTTTTTTAAGGAATGAAAACAGAGCTTCATGTACCAAGTGACTTGAAGTTTTTAGCCATTGTTGAAAGCTGGCTTCTGGGGAGCTTGGAAGTAGAATTAGGAAACTCCGTTGATTGGCCTAAGCAATCCAATCGCTTGCGCTTGGCTTTGGTAGAAGCTTACTCCAATGTAGTCCGTCATGCCCATAAGGATAAACCAAATTTGCCAGTTTTGATTCGTTTGGAACTCAAAGACCGGGATATTGTCTTGGAAGTTTGGGATCATGGCAAAGGTTTCGATTTATCTACCTATTTACCCCCTAACCCAGAAGATAAACAAGTTAACGGCTACGGCTGGCTGATTATGAATCGGTTGATGGATAAGGTAGAGTATCGCCTACAGGTGAATGGTCGTAACTGTCTGAAGCTGCAAGCTACCTTAAAAGAGCCTAGTTAGCTGTTCTAGCCAGCAAGAAATCTTACCGGATATCGCCGGAAATTATTAGGGATAATTTTAATTTTTGGTTTTATTATTGAAATTTATCATAAAACCTGCCTATTGTGATTTACATAACAAATTATTTAGCTATTTTTTGAATGACATAGCTATTCACTTTTAACTTTTCAATCTCATTTATAAGTTTTGCTAAGTTTATTTGATTTACCAGCGCTAATATTGAAAAATTAAGACAGTAAGCAACCCCGTACTTGTTTGCAGTCAGCTTTACCCTTGGTAAGCAATAGAGACATAATATCCGGCAAGGCAACAGGAATATTTTTTGCCTGCCTAACCTCAAATCGTCTCTATTTTCTAACCTGAGTAGCAATTTTTTGGTGTCTGATTAAAATTAGTTTCCATAAGTCTATGGCTATTGCGTTTTGTTTGTCTCCACGCTACCGCTTAGATGATGAGTTACCTTGGTTAGAGGGAATTGACCCCAGCCGTCATTATTGGATCGCCGTCAACGGAGATAGTAATCTGGTTGTGGTGATTCCTGGATTAACGGTATCTTCTTTAAGTGACCTGAAGCAGGTTATCAGTCAGTTTCGAGACTTGCAACCAGGAGAACAAATGGCTTTGACCAGAATTGCTAGCAGTATGACAATACACTGCATTAGCCCCAACTGCTACGCCATAGAAGCTGAAATCAATAATGCTCCTGTTTGGCATCTGTTCGATAATGAAACTTTAGACAGCCTGCTGATGACAGCACATCCAGATTGGCAATGTTCTCCTAAAGATGTGGAATTGGGGAGGAAATTGTTGCTGCGTTCCCTACAGCAATCGATGGTTTACAAAACCTAGGTAGGTGGATTTAGGCGTTGCTGATTTCTAGTCGGGAATTGAAAATTTTTGCCAGCGATGTAAAAGTTGTTCGTAGAGCCTCTAATCTGGAAGCCTGGGTAGGTATGGTCGGCTCTACGATTAATTTGGACGCCAGAAAGTTTAATGCTAATCGGCATCATTATTTTCCGGGTTTCTGCAAGTGAAATAACTCCTGCATTGATGCTAAAAGCTTGATTTTGGCGAACAGTATTTCTTGTTCTTGATTGAGAATAAACTGCCAAGCAACATTGACGCTACACCAAGAAGTGTCAACTTTCCCTCTCACCAGGACTTGGATTTCTCCGTTGTCCAAGGTTTCTGCTGTTCCCTCGATGGGATAAGCTGTTAGTCCTTGAGCTTCTTGTTCTAAATAGGTAGCGATCGCTTCTGGTCCTAGAATACCAGATTCAAATGGCGGATGCATCACTCCCTCTGCAGCAAATAAGGCAGCAGTTGCGGCAAACTCACCAGCATTAAGTGTGGCAAAGTATTGCAGTATAGTTGGTTGGGTGATTTCCTCAATCGCTGGAAGTTGGGTTGTGGATATAAAGTCAGTTGTTGTCATAGGTACTATAAATACAAAAGCAGGTTTTTCACCTGCTTTGATGGGTAGAGAGGTTCCCGTGGAAAGTCTCTACTGGGTACAAAACAAACTCCGTTTCTGATTCCAGCTTATGGGTAACAAACATTTACAAACAGCCTCTCAAGGATGAATTAACTCATCGAAAATTTGGGTTTGAAACCCCGTCCTACAAGGACGGCTTTGCATTCCCTTGCGGGAACTGGTTTTTGAAATGGCGCTCTTGCCCAGGAACCAGCAAACCCGTTGTGTGTCCCTTCCCGCAGCACACTTAAGATATCTTGGCTTTACCCAACGCCCAACCAATTAGGCTTACAGATAGTCCCAACTCGTGGGAAGTATCTGGAAGTGTGTGCCAAACTGTGCCGATGGTGCGGTATTCACCGCTTGCGTTGTCTAAATTGGTTTAGACAATCCTCGCACTTTTAGGGCGAGGTTGGTGAACCTTGAATCATCCTCTGGGGTTAGAGTAGAGGCTCAACACCCATATCGGTAGTAATCTTGCGGAACACAGTGATTTGTTGACTGAATTCTAGCTGTCTGAGGCTGGACAGTACTTGTTTAGCATCGCGAGAGGCTTGATATCCTTGTGGCATGGGAACAACGATACCTTGGTTCATCAACTCTGCCAATTCGTACCAAAAAGCTAGCTTGGTGTTGGCGCCTAAAACACCGTAAGCGCGGGAAATAGGAGTGTTTTTCTTAGCAGCTAGGTCACGCATGACCTCCAACTGCTCATCATGGGACATTTGCTTGATTTGATTTAGTAGCCCTTCGGCAAACTGCATCCGTGCTGCACCTGGTGCGGCTGGAGTGATGGAAGTCCCCATCTCAGTATAAGCATACCAAAGCACTGCCAGTTGATCATCGACAGAGAGATACTTGAATGCAGCCGTGGTGGAAGCAACAGCATCACCCGATTGAATGCCGGTGTTGTAAGGGTTGGAAAAACGGGTAGAAGCTGAATCTGAAGTGAAGGTCATAGCTGTACCACTTGTATTTACTAAGTACGCTGCGAATTTAAAGTAAGTTTGCAGAGTGTTAATTGTTTTGCCCTGCTGTTTACATTCTGCACATGTTCTTAACAAAGCGCAAATAAAATTTATAAATGGAATAGTTTGGAAATCCCAAAGTCGGATATTGACGGTAGGAGTTAAAATAGATTGACGGCGTTGTTGTCCAAATTTGGATAAGCAAAGTTTATGGAACCAGTTACCCCAGGAAACAATACTACGCCGTTGCTATCGCCTCCAAACAGCAGCCAGGTAAAGCAAAAAGCCACAGAATTGGGATTCCACAAAGTCGGTATTGCAGCAGTTGATGGGGTAGATAATCAAGCAGCGCAACGCCTACAAGCATGGTTAAAATTGGGTTATCAAGCCGACATGGACTGGATGGGTTCCCCAAAACGCCAAGATATTAAGTTGGTAATGCCAGAAGTGCGATCGCTTATCTGTGTCGCTCTCAACTACTACACTCCCCACCACCATCCCCAAGGTCAGGAATACGCCAAAATATCGCGCTATGGTTGGGGAAGGGATTACCACAAAATATTGCACAAAAAGCTCAAAGCCTTTGTTAACTGGCTCTTGAACCAAGCAGAGGGCATACAAGCGCGGTATTATGCTGATACCGGACCGATTCAAGATAAAGTTTGGGCACAACAGGCAGGGATTGGTTGGATTGCCAAAAATGGTAATGTGATTACACGGGAGTATGGTTCCTGGGTGTTTTTAGCGGAAATATTGACGAATTTGGAATTAACACCCGATAAACCCCATACTCAGCACTGCGGTAGTTGTAATCGCTGTCTAGAAGCTTGTCCTACTGGTGCGATTACTCAACCGTTTGTCGTCGATGCGAATCGCTGTATTGCTTATCACACCATTGAAAATCGTGCTGAACAATTACCAGATACCATCACCCCTCATTTAAATGGTTGGGTCGCTGGCTGCGATATTTGTCAAGATGTTTGTCCTTGGAATCAACGGTTTTCTCAACCAACAGATGTGCCAGATTTTCAACCGTACACTGAAAATTTGACGCCAACATTGGTAGAATTAGCCCACATCTCCGATAGCACGTGGGATAGACGATTTACAGCCTCAGCTTTGCGGAGAATTAAGCCCCAGATGTGGCGACGCAATGCCCGTGCTAATCTTGAGGCGTTACAGGCCAATTCCCAAATTAAGATATCAGAATGACGGCAAAAGTAATTATTTTTGATTTTGATGGTACAATTGCTGATACCTTCGATGCTATTGTTTCTATTATTAATAGTTTAGCGGTAGATTTTGGTTACAAACCAGTCACTGAAGAAGAAATTGCTGTTCTGAGAAATTATAACACTAGGCAGATTATTAAGTATTCTGGAGTGTCGATTTTTCAGCTATTTTTTCTGTTCAAAAAAGTTAAAGCAGAACTCAGCAATCAAATCCAAAACCTTAGCCCTATAGAGGGAGTGAAAGAAGCCCTGATCGACCTAAAAAATCAGGGAAATACGCTGGGTATCATGACTTCTAATTCCAAAGGAAATGTCATGGCTTTTTTAGAGAAAAATGGTTTAGAGGATTTATTTGATTTTATTTACACAGGAATTACCATTTTTGGTAAAAGTACAATCATTAATAATTTACTTAAGCAAGAACATCTGCACCATGAAGCAGTGATTTATGTGGGAGATGAGACGCGAGATATAGAAGCGGCTAAAAAGTCTCATATTAAGGTGATTGCTGTTGGTTGGGGATTTAATTCCCAAGAAGTTTTAGCCGCACAACATCCCGACTTTTTAGTTCACCATCCTTGGGAACTAGTATATGTGATTAAAACTTGTTAATTAATAACTAATGGCTAATGACACAAACAATTAGCCGTTAGCCTGATCCACAATCTGAATTTCGTCGAGTTGGGTAATTGTTACATCAGCATCTAGCAAATGCTCTAACTTACCTGCCCAATTAATACCAATACAACCTGCAGCAACCGCATGACGTGCCATTTGCATATCACCCACCGAGTCACCTACCATCAGAGTATGACAGGTTTCGACACCCAAGGCTTGACAAGCTTGAATAAATAGTAAGGGGTCTGGTTTACTAAGTCCTGTATCCACCCCCATTTGCAATTGTACGTAAGCATCTAACTGGTGATGCTGCACAAAACCACGTACTTTTTCAGTGCTAGCGGCGGAGAGAATACCTAATTTAAGTCCGGCTTCCGACAGGTACTTCAGCACCTCCAAGCTACCAACAAACATCGGTGAGGTAATGGGAGGGATGTATTTGTCAGCTTCCACAAAGGCTCTGTGAGCAATTTCTAGTGACTCCAACCAGCCTCTACCCGTTTCAGCGATATAAGCGGCGGCGGCGATTTCGTTTTCCCGGCGACTTCCTACCGCCATTAACCCCCGATGGTCAATGCTGTCGCCATTGATACCAAATGCCATTAACAGCGGGTCGCCAATTCCAGGTATTTCGGCGTCCAGGGTGCGCGATCGCTTTTGTCCCAAGTGACGCAAATACTCTTGGGAATCTTCTAAAGTACCGTCTTTGTCAAAGATAATCGCCTGGATATCGGTAAAAGTAGCGTTTTTACACTTAATTGTTGCCATGTAAGTCACGTTTAGCAAATAATTAGGTATAGCAGTCGCCACAATTATTAGGACATTTTTTTATTCCCTGCTCCCTGTTCCTTGTTCCCTGTTCCCTTAAGAGAAAAATATCATGTCCTAACCTATACGTCTGTTGCTATATTTGTCAATGTTTAATAGTCATTTCCCCACTGTCCAGAGATGGCATAAAAAAAGAGGGCTAATCCCTCTTGAGTTTTATACTGTGACATATCCTAGTAACTTGCTTACCGGACGCTGACTCTACGAGTAAGGGCGCGGGCTGACAAGATTTCGGCTACTCGGTTCAACGGCTGGGCAACCCCTATCGCCTCCACGAGCTTTGTTTAGACTCCGCGTGATGCCCCACCGCAGAGTTTG
>JAYKJH010000162.1:0-8869 GCA_035285345.1 Nostocaceae cyanobacterium
TTAAAGTCAATGATTTTGCAGCTAATCGTCCCACGTCCTCTTTCCTTTGCGCTCTTACAGCTATTTATCTCAGTTAACTCTAGTGTCCCATAATATGGGTGCTTTACTTACGCCATGCTGTACTAGATTTATTGCCAATCACATAACGGAATTTCAAGGGTTTCCGGCGCTGGAATTAAAATAGACATACCTCGCCACGAGTCTTAAAATCACGGAATATGGAAGTACCATTACATCGTGAAGTGAGATTCAGATTATCAAGATTCTTTGACAAAGTTAAGACTTTACTGGTTTGGTTTTTAAATTAAAAACCAATTTTGTATTAAAAGAAATTATATAAAGCTTAATTGTATGCGATCGCTTTCAAAAAAAATAAAGCTTCCTATGATGGTGGTGATGCGATAGCTTCGAGTAGTGCGCTCCGCGCAGATCGCTCCCCAAATTTTTCGTTGACACTCTCCGCCCTAAAGGAGCGGTGATTCTTGGTTCATAGTCCAATCGTAACCCCGCAGGATTGCTCCAACTAAACTAGTAGTATGCGCGCTTTTTGAGCGTAAGCATCAACCTCAGACGATGCGTTACGACTGTCGTCTAACTAAAAATTGGGCGTTGCATAATTCTGGGATGAATCTTGTGGGGTGGACATCTTGTCCGCCCTAGAAATTCCAGGGACGGGCGAGACGTCCATCCCACAAAACCACTGAAATCATCCCGCATTTATGCAACGCCCGATTTAAACTATACTGGAGAATTTACAATAACTAATTTCACATTACCACTGCAATTACCATCTTTATCATCCCAATAACAACATTTAGTAACTATATACATCATCCCAGATTTAATCCGAATTTTAGTAAACTCAATCTCACCCCAAAACTTAGAAGACTGCATAGCACGTCGAAAGGAACTTTCAAAATTCACAATATAGACATCCGGTAGCTGTTTATTCCAATAATCTGCCATAGTCCACGACTGAAATGATGGCATCAGTCTTTCTTTTACGGATTTAGCTATGACATAATACATCATTTGGTTGTAGCAAATATTGAACTCCACCGAATTAAAATGACCAGTGTCATCGACATAACATGATTCTGGAATCGAGAATTCACATCGTCCGATTACACGTCCCCCATGCTGAGGATCGCCCTCTTTAATTACTTCAGCAGATTTAAGATACTGACAATGAGCTTTATAAGGCTTGAGTACTTGTGCCAGTAAGATATCATCATTATTGATGTGGATACTATTTTGTTTGACGCTTTGTTGACTTGAATCATGAAATTTTGACATAATATTTTATCCTAATTAAATGACTGTTTTCGTGGGCATAGCTGATTGAGAATATGAATTTAACTCACGCAGAGGCGCAGAGTCGCAGAGAGTAAGAGTTGAGAGGAGTGAAATTTGAAATTTCAAATTCAGCAACGCCTTAATGACGGTACTGTGCCCCTTCCAGCCTGATTCATCCCGCAAATATGCAACGCCAAATTGAGATACTAGTCTATCCAATTGCAAATTTGCAGGCAGCAGAGTATCCAGTGGGAAACCAATTTTTTGTTCTCAATCAATAGAATTACTGTCCTTTCTCCTTCTGTCCAGACACACTAGAAGGACTGACATTAATCAAAGGTAATGTACCATTTCCAGTCATCACAGTCGGGAACTTACCATCCCATTTTTCAATGGCTTGCTTTTGCAATAACTGTGGGGTTAAAGTTTGCCTTTGTAGCCTTTGTGCTTCCGCTTGACCTTTAGCACGGTTAATATCTGCTTGGGCTTCTTTGGACGCTTTTAAAGCTACAAACTCTGCTTGTTTTGCCTCTTGTTCGGCAACTTGTTTAGCTTCAATTGCCTTGCTAAACTCTGGGGAAAAAGAGAAATTCACCAAAGAAACATCATCAACAATTATTCCGTAAGATGCCAACCGATTTTTAATGTTGGTGTCAATCTCTTGTTTCAAATCCGTTCTTTGGGTGATAATCTCCTCAGCAGTTTTCTTAGCAGTAGCTGCCTTGAGAACCTCAGAAATTGCCGGAGTAATAATCCCTACGATAATTTGATCTTCATCCCCGACTTGTTGATAGACTCGATTCGCTTTCGCTGGATCAATGTGCCAGTTAACAGCAAGTTCAGTCGATAAGTTTTGTAAATCACGGGAAGCCGCATCGGCTTTTAAATCACTTTTTTGCACCCGCACGTTCAGGGTTTTCACACTCGTGACAATCGGAATAATCGGGTGAATTCCCTCATCTAGGACTGTATCCTGAACTTTGCCAAAGCGCATGACAACGCCCCTTTGTCCAGCATTAACAATTGCAAAAGGACGAAACATCATTAACACAATTAGTAAAACTATTCCTCCAGCAAAGTAGAAAGCAAACCGATAATTGTTGGCGGTGTTTCTGGTAATGTGTTGCATATCCGGATTAGAGATTTTAAGTGTGGTTTTTCTGAGAGAATGTTGGCAACGGATGGGTAGCGGATGTAGCGGATAATTGACTTGTATAGGACTAAAGGGGCGAACCTCAAAGTTTTGTTCGCAATCAAGGCTGTCTTCCTTTGCTATGAGGACTGAAGTCCTCACTACAAACTTCAAGACATAGGTAACTACATATTTATTACTCCCGATTCCAGAGGTTTTACGGCAGCCAGTAGTGTTTTAAATATGAATATTTATGAACTTAATTCGGCGTCGCTGATATGATGAGTAAAGCGGCGACTGGGGTTGCAGACGGTGGAAATTGTGTAATGATGTCCTCACTGGTAACTTAATGCTGAGAAAATGCCCAAATTTCCCCCCAAGGACTACATTGAAGCTGTAAAATTTCCCTGTGATGTCACTTTACGTCCCATTGGTGTAGTTCACTCTCCCTACAAAGAACGACACGGTACACCGCGACAATCCCAACTTCAATCTGTGCCTCAAGATTACCAACCTGCGATCGCACAAATCGAACTCTTCTCTAATATTGTGCCGAAAATAGCCCTTAAAGATATGGATGGCTTTGAGCGGATTTGGGTAATTTCTTGGCTGCACCTTAACAAGCATTGGAACCCTACTGTTATCCTCCCACGTGGTCCACGGATTCGACGCGGTACCCTAGCGACTCGCGCTCCCCATCGTCCTAATCCTATCGGTCTGAGCGCACCCAAACTTCTCAAAATAGAAGGTTTAATTTTACATGTCGAAGGAATTGATTTACTCGACCAAACACCCGTACTAGATATTAAACCTTACGTAGCTTATTG
This sequence comes from Nostocaceae cyanobacterium, assembly GCA_035285345.1. Classification (GTDB taxonomy): domain Bacteria; phylum Cyanobacteriota; class Cyanobacteriia; order Cyanobacteriales; family Nostocaceae; genus JAYKJH01. Next base: position 3,256 of record JAYKJH010000162.1, read on the forward strand.
TGACTCCTTTCCTGATGCTAAATGTGGCTATGTTAGCGAGATGGAAACAGCGCAAGAGTTGGAGGGGGATGTATTTGGCAATAATGGACACCCGCAAATACATCAGTAGACGACTAATCACGGATTCAGATGCTAGGGTAATTGAACCACAGATTAACATCAATAAACACAGGTCATTCATCTGTGTTCATCTGTGGTTAATTTTTCTGGATTTTTAATTTTGTATTCCTAATATGAAAATTTATCATCGCCATTCTTGGTCTTTAACGCTAGATGAAGCGATTACTATTCAAGAACAACTACAAAAAGAGGTAATTACAGAAGATAAGCTAACAGAACCCGTGCAATATGTAGCTGGTGTTGATATGGGTTTTGAAGAAAACGGTACCATTAGCCGTGCTGCGGTGGCAATATTAAGTTTTCCCGACTTACAAGTCAAAGAAACTGCCATTGCTAAGCGTCCTACCTCCTTTCCCTATATACCCGGATTCCTGTCGTTTCGGGAAATACCAGCTGTACTTGATGCTTTAGAAAAAGTTAGTATTGTACCAGACCTGATACTGTGTGATGGTCAAGGGATAGCTCATCCTCTGCGATTTGGTATAGCCTCTCATCTGGGTGTACTAATAGATATACCGACTATCGGTGTAGCAAAATCATTATTTATTGGAAAACATGAGGAATTACCAGAACCACGAGGAAGCTGGCAACCATTAATGCATCAGGGTGAAACCATAGGGGCAGTTTTACGGACGCGCACTGGTGTCAAACCTGTATATGTATCCAGTGGTCATCGGGTAAGTTTATTAACAGCAATTGATTACGTATTGCGTTGCACACCAAAGTATCGTTTACCAGAAACTACACGCATCGCCGATCGCTTAGCTTCGGGAAATTAACTTGGGAATACAGTTATTACCTTGATTCATTGATGGCATATCTCAAAACTTATGTTTACTTTTTCCTGAATTTTGTCAGAAACGTGAGGAATTACACAGTAATGGGCTGAATAAGTTTAATGTGAGTTGCAAGTTATAACAATGAACCAGCTAACTTTAGAATGGCATGACTTAGGTCAAGATAAGATTCAAATAATCTCCGAACATCAACCAAGTAAAAATCCTGGAACAGTTAGACTTGGACGCGATCCACAGCGATGTGACATTGTTTTAGGAGACCCTACCGTGTCTGGGTTGCATGTAGAAATATTTTTCCAGCCGCAAGACCAAAATTTTTACATCCGTAACCTGCGACTGAGTAATCCCCCAATTATTGACGAACGCCAATTGATACACGGTGAAATGCCTTTAAGAAAGGGGAGCTTAATATATTTGGGACAAATGGAACTGAAAGTCACTAATATTTCTGTCCCCGTCAGTAGTGGCGTACCCGCAACAATTTTGATACCACATCACCCCAGAGGCTTACATTCACCACCACAGACACCAGCACAGACACCACCAGGTGTGTATGGATTAGTTTGTCCCAGATGTCAGCGAATCTCCTCCATGCAGCATCTGGACTTGGGTTGTCCTTGGTGCGGTACGTCCTTAGCTGCAGCCATGAGTGCTTTGATGACACCGAGTAGTATTTAGGGATTGGGGAATGGGGAATAACAAAGAAAGATGAATTCACAAAATTTAGAGATTCGCTTGAGTTGGGATGATCCAGCGACGGGGGAGAGACGGGAACCCAGACTGGCTGTACCGATTGCTTTTGGGCGGGAATTTGCCAAAATGCCAGGGGAAATCCGGGGACAGCGGGTAGCAAGGATGCTGCTGTCTAGCAATGAGGTTTCGCGCTACCACGCTTTGATTGACTGGGAAGGTAGTCAACTGGTGGTGATTGACCAAAACAGCGTCAACGGTATCCTTGTGAATGGTAAGTTACACAAAAAGAGCTTGCTAGCCCACGGGGATGTATTGCAAATTGGTCCCTATGCGATCGCTATATCCTTTGCTGTCAACCCCCCGACAGCGCCACCTAGCAGCCCCTCAATCATTCAATTTAACCCCAGCACCAACCTCCCAGACCCCAACCAACCGCCACCCCGGATTTCCCGACCTGGTGCGACTTCTAATTTCCCCCCACCAATATTTCAAGCAGAAAAGGTTCCTGTACAAGCACTTCACGCTACAGGTTTACCAGTAGATGAAGCCGATTATCTCGCGGTGGGGGCGGGGTTGGGTAGCTATATCTGGGTGGACTTGCTGCGAATTTGTGGGGTTCGTCCAGAAAAAATTATAGCGCTAGGGTTAGAAGCCCAACCTTACGCTCGTTACAAACGGCTGTGTCTGTCTTCCCAAATTCCCTTACACGAAAGGCTGCGTTCCAATTCCGATTCCTGTCCTGATAATATTTGGGGATGGCCTGGTTATGCTCTGCGGGAGGCTGTTCACGACTTATTCCAAGGGAAACTTGGGATAGCTTGGAAGTATTTGTGGCAGGTCTTTGCTGAACCCACCTTTGCAGAAACTTATACCCCCCGTGCCGGTAACGTTTTCGACTCCATCGATAGGGAAGCACAGCGCATCGGCTGGAATGATATATATCGCTACGGACGAGTGCGGTCAATTCGCAAGACCGATGATGGCAGGTATGCGATCGCCTATTCCCGCCAAGGTGCAGGTAATTATGCTTTTCTAGTAACTCGTTATATTCACTTAGCTACAGGGTATCCGGCGATTCAATTTTTGCCAGACTTGCAAGCCTATCGGGATAAATATCAAGATTTTAAATCGGTCGTCAACGCCTACGAACCCCACGACCACGTTTACGAACAGCTAGAACGCCGGGGTGGGACAGTGTTAATTCGGGGACGGGGAATAGTCGCTTCGCGCATCGTCCAGCGGTTGTATGAGGCTAGACAGAAAAATCGCCAGATTACCATTTTACACTTGATGCGATCGCCCAAACCCCAGGGTAACAAGTTTGGTAAATCCCAGCGTTTAGTCAAAAATCATTACGAATTTCAGCCCTTTAACTGGCCAAAAGCCTGTTGGGGTGGGGATTTACGGGAAATGCTAGAAAAAGCTAGCCCTGACGAACGTCAGCGTTTGCTAGCAGACTGGGGGGGTACCACCACCGCTGACCGTCACGACTGGCAAGAGATTACGGAAACTGGAATCCGGGAAGGTTGGTATCAAATTACCTTTGGGGAAGTGGAAACTGTAGAACAGGACGCCCAAAATCGCATCATCACCTACATCCAAGAAAAGAGCTTTGGGGAAAGGTCGCTAGTGGCTGATTTTATTATTGACGCTACAGGATTGGACGCCAAGGTGCAAGCAAGTCCCCTCCTCGACAACTTGGTGCAGCATTATCAATTACCGCTCAATGCTCTGGGACGCTTTGCTGTCAGCAATAATTTTGAATTAGTAGAAATGCGTAATAGTCATGGTAAAGTTTATGCCGCTGGTGCTAGTACCCTTGGTGGTCCCTACGCCGCCGTAGATAGTTTCCTCGGCTTGCAATATGCGGCTTTGCGTGCTGTAGATAACCTGGCGACCAACCGCGCACCTGGTGTCAAGCGGTTGCACTTCCTACGTTCCTTGGCACAATGGATGAAGTGGGCTTTGAATCAGACACCGTAGTGGATAGGTACTGGTAACTGGGAAAGAAATTATTCCTCCATCCCCAATCCCGATAAAGCTTCTCTGAAGGTTCAGTGAAGAAACGAATATGTACCTACTGCTAATCCGGAGAGGGCATCCTTAAAGGCTGTAGTTACGTATAGAATCTTTTAGAGATATGAAAATCATCTTTTCAAATGCATCAATTAGAGCTTGTCCCTTCTACAAAACATCTATCGGTTGTCCGCCGCAGTCAACCCTTGAAGATTGTCGCCCTTGGAGATAGCTTAATATATGGGTTCGGCGATCCAGAAGGCGGTGGTTGGGTAGAGAGATTACGTCGTTGGTGGATGTCTCCCGATACTGCAGGTCATGTTGTTTATAACTTAGGAGTCAGAGGCGATCGCACCCAGCAAGTAACACAAAGACTAGAAACAGAATTTCGTCATCGGGGAGAATTGCGAAATCGGGTTCCCGATTTGATTATTCTCTCAGTCGGTGTGAACGATTCGGCACGAGTTGCTCGTCCCAATGGCAAGAATTACACGGATTTTGCTGTTTTTGAACAACACATCGCTTCTCTGTTAAATACTGCTCAGCAACTGTGTCCGGTATTATTCGTCGGTATGGTGCCAGTAAATGAAGCCAAGATGCCTTTTATGGATTGTTTGTATTACAATCATGCCGACCAGTACCGTTATAAAGAAGCTACAAAATTAGCCTGCAACCAACGCGGTATTCCCTATCTCGATATTTTCGATAACTGGATGAATCGTAGCGAAACTTGGAGATTAAATCGCGTCACTCACGATGGTCTACATCCCAATACCCTAGGTTATAAAGACTTATTAGAAGAGGTACTCCACTGGGATGCGATTGCAAAGTTTAGTCAATAGTCAATCGTCAATCGTCATTACTCCCAATTATTATGACTCCCACTCTCTTTGGTCGGTGGCAAACTCGGTTATTATTACTAGCAACCGTGGGCTTTTTAGTGTCGCTACCCTTTGCTATGGGTATTATTGGTTCTGGTGCTAACTCAGTTTATTTCTGGATACTGGGTTATGTGGCGGTGTTTGGCTTGGGTTGGGATGTATTGTATAACTATCTGCAAAAGTTTCGTTGGGATAGAGACTGGCCTGCAATTTTTCAACTGATGGCTGGTATTTGGGAATTAATATTTGTGGCTTGTGGAGTCAAATTTTTCGGCTTTTTACCCATACCTCTACCAAAGGAACAGTTATCGCTGTTTTGGTTGGTGATACATTATAGCGTTGTCTGGTTGGCGGTATTTGTTACTTCCCAAAGTCTGATGAGAGTTTTATTTCCCCGTTGGCGTTTCCGGGGTGGACAGTGGTTGTAAGAGTTGATTTATAAACTAAATCTTTAAACTCTAGGTTAATGCACTCTTGTGACGTACCGCACACTCCCCTGCGGGTGAGTGTGGGCTTCTCAATGACTCTTCAATGAAGACATTAATTGAGCTTTAAGGGCCTGCGTCCCACGCGCCTTTATGTTTATAGCCGCATTCAAATCCCTGCACAAACTTGTATGACAAATAGGGCAATTATGTATTCTTCGAGATAGCGGCTTTTTAACTTTATGACCACAAATAGAACATTCTTGGCTTGTGCCGTTTGGCTTTACAGCTATTATCACTGTTTTGTCATCAAGACTCAATGTGACATAATAACCGTCTGCTTTTTTGGTTACAGATACAGTCTTCATGTCAAATCCGTCAGGTATTGGTCTATGGACAATTACCTTAACTTCTCCAATCTTTGACAGTGTGATTTGGCGAAAAGCTCGCGCGTCCCGGTTCCCGGTCGCGAGACTTTTCAAGACGTTATTAACAAAGTGATGTTGTTTAAACTGAGTGTAAGTAAAAGTTTTGTACTGCCCCTGACCTTTAAATCTAGTACAGCACGGCGTAAATAGAGTACCCATTAAACTGCTAAGACCTGACCCTTGTAAGTCCACTTGAATGGCTTCGCCATAGTGCGATTAAAGTAATCAATAAAATCTAAAATCCGAGTTTTGAG
>JAYKJH010000163.1:0-50918 GCA_035285345.1 Nostocaceae cyanobacterium
GGGCAAATTCTATAAATTCTTAGCTCATGGTTATTGTCTGTTGGCTATTGTTCACCTGTGGTGTCTTACTTAACATCCAGGAGGTAGAACCTCCAAATCCTCGTTACTAAGCTAATTCTGGTAACGAGCATCATGTTGTGGAGGCTATATCTCTGATTTATAAATTTGCGAAATATTTCCGGACATAGTGAATTTTTCCAGAAAATATCTGGAACCATCCAAATTCGATTTGTAGGTATAGGCAGCAGTCATTAAAAGCCTATCTTGCGCTGCATATGCTCTGACATAACGCAAGTATTATTGCTGGGTAAGCTGTGGTTGATATATCAACCAATTTGCTAAATCACTGTAGTTGAAAACTTTGAAAACCTTTAAAGACAGGGAAACCAAGGTGGAACAGGACATTATTTTTCAACCTCTACATTTTCGTAACCTGACTGTTAAGAACCGCATCTTTCGTTCTAGCGTTTCCGGACGCTGGGATAACTATGACGGTTCCGGGACGCAAGCAAGAATTAATTGGGAAGAAAAATTTGCTCGCGGTGGTGTAGGAGCAATTATTTCCTCTTTTGTACCAGTCGCAATTCGGGGACGAATTATCCCGAATTACGCGACAATTGATTGCGATGAGCGGATACCTTTTTGGCGGAAAGTAGGAGAAAAAGTCCACGAATATGAGTGTAAATTTATCTTGCAACTCAGCCATTGCGGACGCCAGCAGGATATGGGAGGTGTGGAAAATCAAGGATTAAAAGCTTTAAGTTCTACCAGCAAAACCGAATCATTCCACGGTTTTCAATGTCAAGCAATGACATTGGCAGAAATTAAACAAACCATCCAACAGTTTGCTGATGGTGCTAGAAGAGCGCGGGAAGCCGGGTTAGATGGGGTGGAATTGCACAGTGCGAATGGATATTTATTTAACCAATTTCTTAGCTCTGGAATTAATGACCGCACAGACGAATATGGTGGTTCTTTAGAGAATAGGGCGCGGTTTTTATTAGATGTAATTAGAGCGATTCGTCATGAGGTTGGTGAGGACTTTCATTTACAGTTTAAAATCAGTGCTATTGATTATAATAACGCTGTAACTTTTTGGGAAAAACCGGGTAATACTCTAGCAGATTCGATTCAAGTTTGTAAGTGGGCAGAAGCAGCCGGAGTCGATGCTGTGCATGTGTCCGTGGGTAGTTTATTCCCGCATCCACTTAATCCAATTGGTGGTTTTGATTTTGATGTCATTAGCAAAACCTATGATGCCATGCTATCAAGTGGCATTCATACAAAACGTAATTACTTGTTGTTTACAAAACCGCTATTAAGACCGATTTTTAACTTTTTGTGGAATCGGGTTAAGAGTGGTTTACCGGCTCAGCCAATTCACGGCAATGAGGTCCAAGATGCGGAAATTAAGAAGCTACTAGAAGCACACCAAGGTATAAATTTAATTGCTGCTCAAGCCATCAAACAACAAGTCAATATTCCGGTGTTATGTACTGGTGGGTTTCAGCAAGCTTCTTATATTCGGAAGGCAATTAATCAGGATTTCTGTGATGGTGTGACTATCGCTCGTCCGCTGATTGCTAATAATAATTTAGTGCATGATTTTGCTGAGGGTAAAGACCTCCCGGATAAACCCTGTACTTACTGCAATAAGTGTCTTTTGAATGTCATTGAAAATCCCTTGGGTTGTTATGAAATATCACGCTTTGATAATGACTATGAAGCTATGATGGCAGACGTGATGTCAGTATTTCATCCTGCACAATTTGAACCGCAAGAATCGACCAAGGTTTCCTTACCATTGGGATAGCGATCGCCTACTAGTAATTGACACAACCTAGAGAATTCAAGACTCATGATTGTAGAAGAAAAACCGCCGCTAGTGAAAGGAATATTTAAGCGGCTGTGGATAATTATTGTGGGATTTGTAGCAGTTGCTATCTTTTTCTTATTTCCCATCATTTCCAATTCTCCGGTAGATTATACCGACATTGAAGAGCATTTTAAATATGGTTCCATTGGTAGCGAACCAATTAATGGAATTCCCTACTGGATATGGAAAGCTTTACCGGAAGTCTTCCCCGATAAATTACCCGGTAAAGGTTATGCATCCTTGGGATTTCTTCAGGAAACAGGGAAAGATTTACCGATTGGTTTTTCCAAGCGACGAGTATTTATTGATAGGGTGGGGTTAAATTGTGCTGTTTGTCATACAGGCACCTTGAGAGAATCAGCAAACAGCGAACGACAAATTATTACCACCATGCCTGCGAATGTCCTCTACTTGGAAAGATACATCAATTTCTTATCAACAGCAGCAGTTGATGAACGCTTTACTGCTAATAGATTATTACCAGAAATTGAAAAGATAAGTGGTGGTCTTAACCCATTACAAAAATTAATTTATCGCTTCTTAGCGATTCCCCAAACTAGAGATTCACTAATTAACCAAGCCAACAGACTTTCTTTCCTACAAGATAATCCCGAATGGGGTCCGGGAAGAGTCGATACATTTAATCCTTATAAAGCAATTCAGTTCCATTTTCCTATGGATAAATTGCGTAAGGATGAACTGATTGGTACTTCTGATTATCCAGCAATTTGGAATCAAAAAGCCAAGGAAGGATTGCAGTTACATTGGGATGGGAATAACAAATCAGTTGTAGAACGGAATAAAAGTGCAGCTTTAGGTGCAGGGGTAACACCCACAACAATTGATTTACCGCGTATTAAGCGAATTGAAGATTGGCTTTTGGATTTACAAGCACCAGTTTATCCTTATGAAGTTAATCAAACTATAGCTGCTAAGGGAGAGAAGCTGTTTGAGAATAATTGTGCTAGTTGTCATGCTTTTGGGAGTGAATACACGGGTAAAGTTACGCCAATTCAAGAAATAGGAACTGACCCCCATCGCCTCGATTCTTATACTTACGAAACTCTATCTAATCAAAATACCCTGTATGCGGGTTATCCTTGGCGATTTAAAAATTTCCGCAAGACAAATGGCTATGCCAATATGCCTCTTGATGGCATTTGGTTGCGCGCACCTTATTTGCATAATGGTTCGGTTCCCACCCTCAGAGATTTGTTAGAAAGACCAGAAAATCGACCACAGGAATTCTATCGTGGTTACGACGTTTTTGATAAAGAAAAAGTTGGATTTTTATCCAATGTTGTCCAAGAAAATAGCAAGCAATACTTTAAGTTTGATACCACAATTCCTGGTAACAGTAATAGCGGTCATTTGTACGGGACTGAGCTTTCACCAGAAGACAAAGATGCCCTTGTTGAGTACATGAAGAATCTGTAAAAGGAGAAAGAAATAATGAACACTTACGCTAAATGGTTCAGTCGCGTTACGTGGCTTGGGATTATTGTCAATATGTTTTTTGTCATTCCCTCCTGCTTCTTTCCAGAGAAAATGTTGACATTTTTGCACATGCATATACCCGACCCAATTATTTGGGTACGTGCAGCGGGAATGTTGTTATTTATCATCAGTGTTTTTTACATTCCTGGTGCGATTGACCCCTATCGCTACATAGCAACTGCCTGGATTTCTATCTTTCCCTCACGGGCTTTTGGTGCGACATTTTTCATTTGTGCTGTTGCTTTCTTTGCTCAAGATAAGGGATTTCTTTCTATTGCTTTCGTAGATTTATTTTTTGGAGTTTTGGAGGCTATTTTATTAAGTCTGGCGTTGCGTAGTCGAGGGGTAATTGGAGCGCAGCCAGTAAAGCAGTTTTCTTAACCGCCAAGACGCCAAGGAAGCCAAGGAAGAAGAGGGAAGAGAATGTCATGAAGATTTTCAAAGATAAATTAGGCAGGTTTATAACAGCAATTGTTATTATCTTTCTGCTGTTATTTGGGGTAGTTGGATATGTGGGATGGTATCACCTTTTGCGGGTGGTTCCCAACTATTATGAGTCAGCAGAAGAACATTTTAAATATGGTTCGATTGGTACGGAAGAAGCGCAAGGTGTACCCTATTGGATTTGGTTGGTGCTACCGCGCATTTTTCCGGACAAGTTACCTGGATCTGGTGGTTATAGTTCTTTAGGAATTACTTGGGAAGAGGGTAAAGAAACGCCGGTTGGTTTTACTAAAAAGACTATTGGATTTCCCCGTGTGGGAATCACTTGTGCTGTTTGTCATGCTGCAACTTATCGCACGGCTGAAAAAGATAAACCCACCATTATTCCCACCGGACCTTCTAATAAATTTGATTTACAAGGCTATATTCGCTTTTTGGGTGACGCAGCTAGCGACCCCAGATTTACTCCCGATTATATCCTTGATGAAATTAAATATAACTATGAATTTTCCTGGCTAGAGAACTTGCTTTATCGCTTTCTGATTATTCCTCAAACTAGGAAAGCACTACTACAACAAAAGGCTGATTTCGCTTGGATGGATTATCGTCCTAATTGGGGTCCCGGTCGCATTGACCCATTTAATCCCGTGAAATTCAATACCTTAAAATTGCCCAAAGATGACACTATTGGAAACTCCGATATGATGCCACTTTGGAATCAAAAAATGCACAAAGGATTTGCCTTACATTGGGATGGTTTGGAAACTTCTTTGAAGGAAACTGTGCAAACAGGTGCTATTGGTGATGGTGCTACTAACGATTCCCTTCCTGTGGCTGATTTACAGCGAGTAGAGGACTATATTACACAAGTAGACCCGCCAAAATATCCCTTCCCTATTGATGTAACATTGGCTGATAAAGGTAAGGCAATTTTTGATAATACCTGTGCATCTTGTCACGCTTTTGGTGGGGAAAGAACAGGTACTGTTATCCCCCAAGAAGAGGTGGGAACTGACCGCCATCGTCTGGATATGTGGACTCAACAAGCAGCAGATACTTACAATAAGTTTGCCGAAGGATATCCGTTTGATTTCGACAATTTACGGAAGACAAATGGCTATGTTTCTGTGTCTTTAGATGGTTTGTGGTTAAGAGCGCCATATTTACATAATGGTTCAGTTCCATCCCTAGAAGACCTATTAGAAAAACCAGAAAATCGTCCTCAGAGTTTCTATCGCGGCTACGATGTTTATGACCCGAAAAAAGTTGGATTTATTTCCGGAGGAGAGGAAGCCGAACGTGTAGGGTTTAAGTACGATACGAGTGTAGAAGGTAATTCCAATCAAGGACATATTTACGGTACTGATTTGCCAGGTGATGAGAAAAAGGCGTTGGTTGAATACCTGAAGAGTTTGTAAGTAATTTTGAGTTAATTTGATGAATTTGTAGTAAGCGCTTACTACGAAATGGAAACGAGAAATTAATCAACTACAGAGACACATAAAAATAGCAGGATAAGCAATTAAGTTTGGAGATGATGATGAAACCATACCTACCACAAAATGACCCTAATCCAAATGTGCGGAGAAGCTGGCTGGAAAAAAATCGCGAAGATTACAAATTTGACCATAATTTTTTGGCACCTGTACCAATACTTGATACAGTTCCTCAACAAGAACTTTTTTCCACAGAATACACTGCTAAACGTCTAGCCAGTATGGCGAATTTGCCTGGGAATATGTTAGCAGCAAAGGCAAGAAATTTCTTAGATCCGTTGAATGAATTAGAAGAATATCAAGACCTGCTACCCCTATTACCCAAACCGAATGTTATCAAACATTATAAAACTGATGCTTGTTTTGCTGAGCAAAGACTCTCTGGTGCTAACCCACCAGCAATCCGCAGAATTGACCAATTACCAGAGAACTTTCTGGTAAATAACCATCATTTTCAACAAGCAACAGGTGCAGAAAAAACTCTGGATGCCGCACTCAAAGAAGGTAAGCTATATTTATTAGATTATCCGGAATTATTTGGCATCAAAGGCGGTACTTTCCAAAATATGCAAAAGTACATGCCTAAGCCCCAAGCACTATTTTATTGGCACAGCAACAGCAATAAAAATAGTGGTTCGCTGATGCCAGTAGCAATTCAAATTCACAATGAATCTGGTGGAGATAATTTAATTTACACCCCAAATGATGAGCATTTAGATTGGTTTTTAGCAAAAACCTGCGTCCAAATTGCTGACGGAAATCATCAAGAATTAGGAAGCCATTTTGCTCATACCCATGCAGTTATGGCACCCTTTGCTGTTGTTACAGCGCGTCAGTTGGGAGCAAATCATCCTATTTCTTTACTCCTGAAACCCCATTTCCGGTTCATGCTATTTGATAACGATTTAGGACGGAGATACTTTTTACAACCAGGTGGTCCCGTTGATGACTTTATGGCGGGAACTCTGCAAGAGTCTATCGGATTTGTTGCCAAAATTTACGAAAAATGGAGCTTATTTGATGCGGCTTTTCCCACCGAATTGAAGAGTCGTAATATGGAGGATACGGAGATTTTACCCCACTATCCTTTCCGGGATGATGGTCTTCTAATTTGGAATGCTATCAACAAATTTGTAGCTGATTACATCCAACTCTATTACAAATCTTCCCAAGACTTAGAAGAAGATTATGAATTGCAAAATTGGGCACGGGAATTATCTGCTCAAGATGGTGGTAAAGTCAAGGGAATGCCAGAAAGAGTTGAAACCATTGAGCAATTAATTGATATTATCACTATAGTGATTTTTACCTGCGCTCCTCTCCATTCTTGCTTGAATTTTTCCCAGTACGAATATATGGCATTTGTACCTAATATGCCCTATGCAGCTTATCACCCGATTCCTGAAACTAAGGGGGTAGATATGGAAACTATCATGAAGATACTTCCACCCTTTAAGCAAGCTGCTGACCAGGTAATGTGGACGGAAATTTTAACATCCTTCCACTACGATAAACTAGGTCACTATGACGAAGAATTTTCTGACCCCTTGGCACAGGAAATGCTGGTACAATTCCAGCAAAATTTACATGATATAGAACGCCAAATCGACATCAAAAATCAAACTCGTCCCATCCCTTACAACTACCTCAAACCATCGGAAATTATTAACAGCATCAACACTTAGTTGAAGTTTTTAATTTAAGTTTGTAGTGAGCGCAAAGAGCGCTCATTATAAACCTTGCAACTACCAAAATAGGAGAAAAAAAATGGCAAATCAACAAGTAACTGTCACCGCACGCATTAAAGTTAAGCCAGGGATGGAAGAGCAGTTTAAGCAAGAATATATACCTGTATTAGCTCTTACCCGCGCCGAAGAAGGATGTTTGAATTATGATTTACATCAATCTGCTGACGATCCATCCTTGTTTATGTTGCACGAAAACTGGGCTAGCAAGGAAATTTTAGAACAGCATTTGCAAACGCCTTATATTAAAGCTTTGGGTGCAAAAGCACCAGAATTTTTGACTGAACCTCCAGAGGTTTTGTTATGGGAGCAGGTTCCTGATAACAGTTAAATAAGTATAGTGAATGTTGGGTTTACCCACGGTAACCCCAACCTACAATCTTCAGTTTGATTGCACTTTCAATTGGGCTGTGAGTTGTGGTTAAGCTCCTTGGGGTAAATCATACAAAATCGAAGTAAAACCCATCATGAAACCTAAATTGATTGTCTTGGCAATTCTTTGCAGTTTACCCCTTTGTTTACCTCTATCATTTGCCGTAGCAGCATGGGAACAGAACCAACCATGTAAAGCTTATTTAGATACGAGCCGTGGAGTTGATGATGAGGAGAATAACTGTCCGATAACTGTGGGGAAGTTTTCGATTCGGGGAACCTTTTCTAACTCGAAATGGCGGGCTTCTTTTGGAGCATGGGAACCAGCTTATTACATCCTCAACGTTACAAACCGGCAAAATGGTAGTAGGATTAACGTCACAGGTTTCAATGTTCAAGGTACGACGAACCGACCGCAATATAGATTCACTGATGAAGACCGGGGTCTTACTTATGTTGTAACTTTCCGATATTCAGACCCGAACACAATCCGATTGGAAATTTATCAAAATAATCGAGCGATCGCCAATGAATTGCTCAGCCGCGAATCTTACGAATTCATCGGCGGACCTTAATAGAAATTTTCTAGAATAGTACTACCAATGTCAACAAAGCTATTATTATACGGTGCCACTGGCTATGCTGGAAAACTCATTACTTCCACAGCTAAAAGTCAAGATTTAGAATTAATTTTAGCTGGGAGAAATGAAAGTTCTCTAGCAGCAACTGCCAAGGAATTAGGCTTTGAATATCGCGTTTTTGGCTTAGATAAACCCCAAGACATTATACGTTCCCTTGAGGGTATTACCGCCGTGCTAAATTGCGCTGGACCCTTTGCTAAAACCGCCAAACCCCTCATAGATGCATGTCTGCAAACCAAAACCCACTATTTAGATATAGCCGGAGAAGTACCCGAATTTGCAGCGCTAGAGGTTCGAGACGCGGAAGCGAAAAAAGCCGGGATAATGCTTCTTCCTGGGGTCGGGTTTGGTGTGGTTCCCACCGATTGTGTAGCGCTTTACCTCAAACAACAGCTACCAACAGCGAACCAGCTGATGTTAGCCTATGAAACCGAGGGTGGTGTATCCCAAGGCACTGCCAATACTGTGCTGCCTAACATCCACGTCATCGGTGTAGAACGTCAAGCAGGAGCGCTAGTCCGCACTCGTCCCGCAGAAAGAAGTTGCAAAATTGACTTTGGTCAGGGTGCGGTAACAGCAGTCACCAACCCTTGGAGAGCAGATATTGTTACCGCCTTCCATAGTACTGGTATCCCCAACATCGAAATTTATACGGTGTTTCCCCAACCCGTGCGATCGCTCATGCAAATGAGTCAGAAACTGGGATGGTTTTTCAATTCCTCCATGTTCCAAAATGCTTTAGCGCGTCTGATTAAAACATTACCACCAGGACCTAGCGAAACCGAACGAGCCAAGGGTAGGGTAGGTGTTTTCGGTGTCGCTGAGGATGACACTGGTAAAAAAGTTACCGCGCTGCTTTCAGGTCCCGAAGCCTATGATTTTACCGCTCTTGCTGCTGTGGTGGTGATGAAACACATTCTCAAAGGTGAAGTCAAACCAGGTTTTCAGACTCCCGCTGCTGTATACGGAGCAGATTTGGTTCGAGAAATTCCGGGAGTCAAGTTGAATAAAGAGGATGGAACCACGTATAAACAGAGATAAATAATCTGTGTTCATCTGTGTTCATCTGTGGTTAATTTTTCATCGAGTCACAATATTCAACTCGTTATTACGTTGATTACCCCTCAAAGTATTGTCGCTTAAATCTGGTTGGGATTTACCCATAATCACCAGACCATATTCGCGGTTATTTTCAATCACATTAGACTGCAATCTGGGATGTGCTTCTTCTGTCAGCACTATCCCATTTCTATTACCACGAATTTGATTATCTGCAACTATAGGGCTGGAATTTCCCCCAATTGCCATCCCGAAACCAGTGTTCTCAAAAATATTCCCCCGTATTTCCCCTTGTGCTTCCTTAGCTACAGACAACCCATTTGCTGAGTTATTCACAAATCGGTTATTCTCAATCCGTGGTGCTGCATTACCAGTAACAAAAATGCCCTCACGCTTGTTATTAACAAACGTATTATTACGAATAATCGGGTTGCCAGACTCAACCCAAATACCAGTACCGCGCAGGTTAGGATTAGTAATAGTTAAACCAGAAATTTGAGTATTTTCACTTGCTATAACTGTCACATTTTGCCGAGCGAAGGAGGGACTGAGGTAAAAATTACCACCATTAATCACAACCCCCTCCCCTTGCTGACTTTGATTACCTTGGAGGCTGACTCCCGGTGGTAACGCGAGGGGAAATGCCTCAGTGCTATACTCGCCGGAAGCTAGCTGAATTGTGGTGCCGGGTGTTGCTTGTTGCAGTGCGTAAGTAATTGTACGATAGGGCATACTCTCAGTTCTACCAGCACTAGGGTTGTCTAAACCCTGTTGGGGATTGACATAGAGAATGGTGCGCCCAACCCTCGATTCTGCCTGGGAAACCTTACCTGGTGAGGGAATTGCTTGCGCTTGAACCATAGGTATTGTGGTAAATCCTAGAGCTACGACACTAGCAAAAGTAAAATAACGAACAATCATATGAGATTGCATAGATAACTCCAGAGACGTGATTTTATATACAAGCAATACTATATACGATAAATCTGGGTGATGTCAGGACAAAAATAGTGTAGGGTGGGCAAAATTTTGCCCACCCTAGGATTTACTGGGTAGATTTCCACCCATCTCTCATCCCGTTACAAGTAATACCTCACAGTGGTAACAACACGACTCTTCTTAGCCCGGAGAGCAGCTTTTAAGAACAAAGTAGTTTGATTGTGTAAAAGACCCTCCCACCAATTACGTGTTACAAAGGCAGGAATGATGATTGTTGATAGCACATCAGGATGTTGGGATTCAAATTGGCGGACAAAATTGAGAACTGGCTCAACTAAAGAACGGTAGGGTGAATCGATAATAACTATGGGAATATCTGCTTCTAATTCTTGCCATTTTCGTTGCAATTTTTCTCGGTCTGTAGAACCAATATCTACGTGAATTGCCACAATTTCATCGGCAATACTGCGAGCATAATCAAGTGCTTCTACCGTTCCTTTATTAAGATGTCCAACTAACACCACTGCTGGATGAGTGACTTTTTCTGTTTTTGGTCTGGGAATGTAACTACGGGGTGCTAATTCCTGAATGCTAAGGCGATTTGCCACATATTTATAGTGTAGGTAGGAATCATAAACAACTGACCTGATTCCTTCACACCCCTGAGATTTGCCACCGTTAATAAAACAATAAACACCAAGCACAGGTCTACTGTAAATGGTTGGAGTGCTGGAATTGCTGATGTCAGAGCCGCTGTACCCGCAGATATACTGACAGTGACAGTCAAAATATAATCAATCATCAGGGAAGCACCAGCTACCAGTCCCGGATAAAGACCCAAATTCTCTCTAGCGACAATGTAGGAACCACCGCCTTGAGGATAGGCTTTAATGGTTTGACGGTAGGAAAGCACCACTATTGCCAGTAGAATAATAATCGCTACAGCAATAGGCAAAGAAAAGCCTAGGGCGCTACTTCCGGCGGCAACCAAAACTAATAAAATCTCCTCTGTCGCATATGCTACGGAGGAGAGAGCATCAGAAGAAAGAACCGCCAAAGCGGCGGCGTTACTTAGTCGTTCTTCTGCATGAGCGCTTGTAGGCAGTGTTTTACCGATTATTAAGCGTTTTAACTCAGATAAAGAGGACATAAACAGTCCAATAACAAAGGGTTTTTCTATCGTTAGGTAGATGCGGGGAAAGAACAAACCCCTACCTACGATTTATAAGTAATGCAATTGTGGCAGATTCCTCCCAAGCTGAGCATAACTTTTAACAAAGAATAGAGATTTGGGGGGAACCGTTCACAATAATCTTAATTGTCCTTCGGAATTGCTTAGTGTTAAATGTTCCTGCGGATGATTCTCTTGTTCAACTGCCTCTGCTTCTAGCCAGATTTCAACCTCATCTGCTAGTAACTTATGTGCTGCTTCTAACATCTGGTTAGCTATTTCTTTCAAATCTTCACGATTATTTAAATAAGTTCGCAAAGCTTCCATTGGGTCGATACTATTACTTGTACCTAATTCCGGAATCCGAGGACGGGCTAACTGACTGACTAATTCCGGATGAATAGTATAGGTATGAGCAGCACTTAAAGCTTCATGTAATGCAGGGGTATCTATGCAATGCAACTGTTCCGAACGGAGTTTGTAAATTAATCTTACGACCGCATCTTGAATGTCATACTTAGCGATCGCTTTGATTAACACCTGCTGCGGTGCTTCTGATTTTGATAAATCCACCTCAATCGTGCGGAAAGGACGCACAGGTAAAGCACAAAACTCCCATTGCGTATTCCCCCGCGCCAAATCAATCATCACATAACCCTTGTCTTCCTTCTCCTCAGAGAAATCCACCCGTTCGATACTCCCTGGATAAATCACCGGGGGATGATTCGACTTATTCAGGTTTTGGTGACGGTGGACGTGTCCCAAAGCGACATAATCAAAGCAAGGACGTGTCAGCAACGACAGAGGGATAGTAAAGCCTTTTCCTACTGCTAACAATCGCTCAGCGCCCAAATTGGCATTATCCGCCATCAAGTGACCCAAAAGAAGCGTAGGGACATCAGGGTTGAGACGGCGAATTTCTGCCTCTAAGACAACTTGCAACTTCTCAATTAACAGTTGGTTAACCTCTGCCATCGATATCCCTTCCGTCTCCTGACGTGTCATCAGTGTAGAGCGGGTAATCCACGGTAAGGTAATTACTTGCACTGTACCATTGCGAGTTTGGATGTGATGGGTTTTCAAGGTATCACCCACAACAAATCCCGGTACTCCCAAAGTACGGTAAATACAGAGACTTGCACCCCCCAACCCTTGGGAATGCTGGTCGTGGTTTCCCACCAGCAAAACCGTCGGGATATCAGCATCTACTAAGCGACGAAACTGGCTAGCAAAGGCTTCCTGCACGAACGGTGCCGGGGTGGCATCGGGGAAAGCATCACCACCAAATAATACCAGGTCTACAGGTTCCTCTAGCGCCCGGTCAATGCATCGCGACAGGGTATTGACAAAATCCTCCAGCCGTGTATTCAATCCTGTTTGGGGATTAATTCTACCGTGGGAAAAGCCGCTTCCCATGTGGATATCCGAGAGGTGGAGGATTTTTATCATCGGGAATGGTGTTTTAGCTTATATTTTGTACATTTTACATTTCTCCCGTCTACCTTATGAGATGTCGCGGTAATCTGGTGGTATGCTGAGTTATTTAGGCATGAACCAACAGGTATTGACCATTACCAAGAATTTCACCATTACCACCGTCAAAATGGCGAATACACAAGAGTAAATAAAGTCTCCAAAGCCTGCGAAACTTGGGATAGCTAATCCCATAATTTAAATCTTTGATTTTTACTTGATTTTGGTCAAAATTCCTTAACCAATTCCTTAGAGTTTGAGAGTAGTTAGAGCCATTTAAATACCATCGATTAATGGTTGTCAGGTCTTGATTAATTTGTGGTATAGCATCATAACTCCACACCCGCATATTGGGAAAAACGTATTTGTTGATGAAAGGATGGGTTATATTGTGAGGTAAACTAGTGGTGATAATGTGAATAAATACTTTGCCATTATCCTTCAGTAAAGAAGCTAGCTTTGAGAATGATTTCCTTAAATTCCCGATATGCTCAAACAGACCAACGGCAATAATTTTATCAAATTTTGTCTCAAACTTAGCCTCATTAAAGTCCTGTTCATAGAGAGTAAATCGCTCTGAACTGAGGTAACTGTTAGGGTCTTGGACTTTTTTACGTATATATTCGCATTGCTCATGACTCAAATTAAGAGCCGTCACCTTAGTATTAGGAAACTTGGCAAGAATGTAATTCGATGCAGAACCCCAACCACATCCCAAATCTAAAATTTCGTCTCCATCTTCAATACCTAGCTTCTCAATCACATCATCGAGCATGTGCATTTGAGCTTGCTCAAGGTTTAATGCTCCTTTTTCCCATAAAGCCATCGTGTACTTGGGATACATGAGTTCTCCTTCTCCCAACATCAGACGGAACATTTCTTCAGGTAAGTCGTAATGAATTTTCATTAGCTCCCGCGAACCTTCTGCAAGGCTCGCGCTTTCTTTCCACAACCATTCATAGGGAACCAACAGAGAGGGAAAATACTTGTAGCAGATTTGCACAGAGGCATCTACAAGCAATTTAAGTACAGCATCAGGAACTTCTAGTCCGTTGATATAAGCCTCTGCTGCTCCCAATGAAATCGCTTTGAATGCCGCGAGCAATATCCGGGTAGATTGGGAAGCAATTGGGCTTTTGGTATTCACATCTCCAACTAAAGGTATATGTCTTTGGATATCTTGCAAATTACTAGAATTCATGTTGCGCTCCTAAGTCAGATTTTCCAAATTTTTAGTTATATGAGACTATGATAAAATCAATTAAATTGACGACTTAACTTCGGCATATTTTTTAATAAAAAGTAACAGTATTTCATGGAAACTGATAATCATCAGACACTGATTTCCCAGGGAACCTACGCCAAAAAATTGCGCCCCTTCCTTCCCCCCGAAGCGTTTGCTCCCGCTCCGAGTAAATTAGCTATCCTGTTGATTAATGTGGCAATTTTAATCCTAGGCTGGGCGATTGCAGATAAGCTGGATAGTTGGTCGGTATATCTTTTATGGCTTTATTTACCACTAACAATCATCATGGGTAATAGTGTAATTACCTTGCTATTTAGCTGCCATGATTTAATGCATGGTAGCGTGATTAGAAACTCACGGCTGACCCATGTCATGAGCTTGGTAGGACTAACGATGTTGTGGATGCCACCTACTTTGTGGAAAGCTGTTCATAACCGAGTGCATCATAACAAAACTAATTCCTTGGGCGATCCGGATCGGAATTACTTATACAAACAGCCTAATACTTGGGGAAAATGGATTCAAAATCTATTTGTGCCTTCTATTGAAGTCAATCCTATTTGGTTAGGATTGGGAATGGCAAAAGCATGGGGAATATATAGTTTTCGCAATTTGACTTCCGTGCTGTTATTTAATAGTGAATCTGTAGATTATGTCCCTGCTAGTTTTACAGTCAGCGCTAAAGAACGTCGAGCAATTGCTGGCGAATTTTTTGTGATGTTAATCCTGCATCTAAGTATTTTGGTATACCTGCAATTTAATCCCATCAAAATCTTTCTTAGTTACTTGCTACCGATTTGGATTGGCTATGCGGGAATGATATTTTATATTTATACAAATCACCTGATTTGTCCGATGACAAGCGTGAACGATCCACTCAAGAATAGTGTTTCTATTCGAGTGCCGAAAATCTTTGACTTATTGCATTTTAATTTTTCCTATCATACCGAACATCATATCTTTCCGGGAATGAATTCTGACTATTATCCAATGGTGAGAGAACTGTTAAAAATTCACTATCCCGAACGCATGAATTACATCTTAGATGCCGGGGAAGCATGGCGGTTGCTGTTAAATACTCCTCGACATTACAAAGATGAAAAAACCTTCACAGATTCATCAGGAGAAAAGTCTGTTCCTTGCCATCTGAACTAGGGTTTATTAATACCCCGTCCTTAAGGACGGGGACTAATTTAAGCAGCTTCCCATCCTCCAACGAGTGCAATTAAATATAGACAAAACTGCCCAAAGACGCGATCGCGTTCAATGTGAACATCCAATATCAGGTATTAAGAAATACACATCTGCTCTAGCAGCGTACAGAAATCATGCTGATGGGGGCAGGTCTATTGATGAGTGGAAGTGAAATCGAGAATTCCATTTCATCATTTTTTGCGCTTATTTAGCGACAAATCTATTATTGATGCACTAAAACCGATGTACCCACCTTTGCCCAGTTATACAACCGCCGGGCATTTTTGACTGGTAAATTCACGCAACCGTGGCTAACGGGAGTCCCAAAATTATTGTGCCAGTAAGCACCGTGAATCGCATAGCCTTCGTGGAAATACATAACATAAGGCACATCAGGAATATCGTAGTCATCGCCGCGCATCCGATGAGAGCGATACTTCGAGTTAATCACAAACCTACCTTTGACTGTGGGTGTTTTTCTTGTACCCGTAGAAATGCGGAAAATATAGATTTTTTGGTTCCCTTCCCAAGCATACAAACGCTGCTCGGACAAATCAATTTCAATCCAGCGTTTCAGAGATTTTTCTTGAACTTTACTGGAGTCAGAAGTAGCTACTGCTACTGTTGGAGCGGCTGCTATTGGTGAAGACCAAGAGAATACCGTCACCAGCGTCAGCCCTGCACATGTCAATAAAGTTACTGAGCGACGCTTCTGAGAGTTATGAATTGATGCTTGCATAATGCATCACCTTTTCAGTATTTCCAAATATTTTTAAGTATTGTTACTTGATATTTTGTTTGCTGCAACACCTGGTTTTTATAGGATTACCATCAACTACAACACACAGCAATAGAATTACAGACAAAATTCAACATGTCAAATCAAAATCCTCCATTGTATAAATCTCAAAATATCCTCACCTTTAAAATTTACCGTAAAAGACCCCGCCCTTAAGGGCAGGGTTTAGAAACTAGGAACTGGGAAAACAAGGAATTAAAAGTAACAAATGCTCGCGAGTGGGGGATGATGTTTACAAAACATGTGGTTCCCATTGTCAAGACGTTCAATGAATGATATTTATCGACCAAAAGACCGCCTGTCTTGGCTATGGCTGGCGGTGGGTGCAATTTTACTACCCTTGACCATCTTCTGGAAAACTATTCCCATAGCCGCTTGGCTAACCCCAGTGTTTATTCTCCGCTTCACCCGCACAGCCAAGCAACCGCTGATGGCGTTGCTAGCGGTAATGCTGGTTCATAGTTTGGTATACATAATTGCGATTTATACTGAGGGTTTCATCTGGTCAAGGAGTGTATTTTTAGCGTTGTGTTTGGCGATCGCACATACTCTGAGTTACTTAATCGACAGGCTGTTAATTCGCTATTTATCTCCGATGTTGGGGACGCTAGTTTTTCCCCTAACTGCGACCACAATTGACTGGTTGCTGGGAGTCTTCAGTCCCCGGACTAGCTTTGCTTCCCTTGCCTATAACCAAGCGGGTAATCTACCACTCCAGCAGATAGTTGCTATCACAGGTATCTGGGGACTGACATTTTTAATTACCTGTTTCGCCTCAGTAATTAATGCTATTTGGCATGTGGAGACGTTACAGGTATTACATAAAAAAACGTCACATCTACATAAGCGAGCGGTTAGGAAAACAGCTTTGCTATTTGGTAGTCTGTTGCTATTGGTGTTACTGTTCGGTGGTGGGCGATTAGCATTATTCCCTCCCACATCACCCACAGTAAGGGTAGCAGCAATTGTTCCCGATAGAAAACTCTGGAATAGCACCACAGAGGGTATCCCAATGCAGAAGTTGGGACAGTTTTCTGAGCAGGAATGGGATACTATTCGCAATCGTGCTGCACCCGTACTTGATGACTTATTTGCTCGCACACAACAGGAAGCGCGTGCTGGTAGCAAAATAATCGCTTGGACAGAAGATGCGGCTCCTATTCTCAAAGAAGATGAGACAAACGTGATTGAGCGAGCTGCAACTATGGCACAACGGGAAGATATTTATCTCCAAATTGCCATAGCACCATTACTGCGTACCGACAAGTTCCCTTTTATGCAGAATCGAGCAGTAATGTTTGCTCCCTCTGGTAAAGTAGTCTGGGAATACGACAAGACCCATCCCATCCCCCTGAAAGAGTCGCGCTTATTTGCACCAGGGAGGGGAATTGTCCCGATAGTCCAGACTCCCTATGGCAGAATTGCGACCGTTATTGGTGACGATGCAGACTTCCCGAATCTCGTGCGTCAAGCTGGACAGATGCACGCCGATTTGTTGCTCGTACCTGCTAATGACGACAAGAATATCAAGCTAAGTCACCCCCAGACAGCAACTTTCCGAGCAATTGAAAATGGTGTAAATATTCTGCGTCCGACTATCAATGGTGATTCCCTAGCGATAGATTACCAAGGACGAGTGCTAGGAATGACCGATAGTTTTGGTAGCACACAGCCGGTGATGGTAGCTTCAGTCCCAACGCGAGGTGTGAATACTATCTATACCCACACGAGCGATCGCTTTGTCTATCTGGGTGTTGCTGGACTTTTGGCAATAATAGCTTTAGCGATGAAAGGGTCACGACTCAGGGGTCTGAGGTTTTTTGATTATTGACCGGGAATTTCAGGACGCTAGCCCCTTCAACCGTTCCCCGGAAAACAAAATGTCGGTGTTGTAGAGACTAATTGACACTCTCAGGTCTAAAGACACTGAGATTCTTGGTTCATAGACTGGCCATTGATTGGCGGGTTATTTCCCTGGATAAGCTGCGTCAAGAGATGAAGATTTCCCCTGATGAAGAGCAAGGTGCAGTCGCAAACCAAGCCAAAGCCATTGCTAAAGAATATATGCGTGCGGGAAAGTCTTTCGTCTGGAATGCTACGAATCTCAGCCGACAGTTGCGGACTTCCTTGGTGAATTTATTTATTAGTTACAAGGGACGGGTGCGGATTGTTTATAAAGAAGTTCCTTGGGATGAGTTACTCAAAAGAAATCAGACGCGCACGGCGCAGGTTCCAGAGCAAGTGCTTATACGGATGAAAATTCGTTTAAAAGTGCCCGATATAACTGAAGCACATCAAGTGGATTGGGTGGTCGAGTAGGGACGATGCGGATTTGTTAACGCGGATGCAGGGATTATGAGTCTTAATTAGGGGTAGTTAACTTTGCATCAATCACATAGCACGCAAGTATAACCCTCCCCTTAAAGGGCAGGGTTAGTTTGGTTTTAGACAAACTGGGGTAGGGTTCCCAGGGAGGGGGTATTACACTCCCTCGTGAATTTGCTGATAAACTACATCCCGCAACTGATTCGCCAGATGATTTGTAATTGAACTGTACAAACTCCCCAAAGTCATCCGCACCAGCAAATTCTTCTGATCTGGTTGCATACCCAGGCGTTCTATCGCCTGAGAGAGAAGTTGGTGATAGGCTGTTTCACCCAGTACCTCCACAGATTCTAAGAGTTCAGAATGAACCCCCAAAGTTTCAACTAGGTGTTCACAAATAAGCTCTAATTCCGTAGATACCCTCGTGACAATTGATATATCTCGGCGGATACTGGGGTAATTAGATATCATACGGTAGGGTTCCAGGTGAGTCATCTGGGAAGCAATTTAGGGGTGGGTGCTTCGCAATCAGCGAATGTCATCTATCCCTTTAACTTAAACCCCACCCTTACAGGTTATCAACCCAGACAAGCCGCCAAATCCTCATCGGGAGTAGTAATAGGTTGCAGGTGATATTGCTGCGACAGCAACTTGAACACATTAGGTGAGATAAACGCTGGCATAGTCGGACCTAAGCGGATATTTTGAATACCCAAATACAGCAGTGTGAGTAAAACAGATACCGCCTTTTGCTCGTACCAGGAGAGAATCATCGACAGTGGCAATTGATTCACATCCACATTGAAAGCATTCGCTAGTGCAACAGCGATTTGAATTGCTGAGTAAGCATCATTACACTGACCAATATCGAGCAATCGAGGTAATCCTTGAATAGTTCCCAAATCCTTGTCAAAGAAGCGGAACTTACCACAACCCAGAGTTAACACCACGCAATCATTGGGTACTTTTTCCACCAGTTCAGTATAGTAATTACGTCCTGATTTTGCACCGTCGCAACCACCCACCAAGAAGAAGTGACGAATATCTCCCCGTTTGACTGCCGCAATCACCTCACCAGCGACACTCATAACGGCATTACGGGCAAACCCAGTAGTTACGCTGCCGAGGTCTTTGTCTTCAGTAAATCCAGATAGTTCTAATGCCTTATTAATTACCGAACTCAAATTTTGAAGATTTACATGGTTCAATCCTGGATAACCGACAGGTCCGAGGGTAAAAACCTTATCCTTGTAAGACTCGTGGGGTGGCATCAAACAGTTTGTCGTCAATACAATGGCACCAGGAAAGGCAGCAAATTCTTTGGTTTGATTCTGCCAAGCAGTACCGTAATGTCCGTAAAGGTGAGGATACTTTTGTTTTAAGCCAGGGTAGCCGTGGGCTGGGAGAATTTCTCCGTGAGTGTAAACATAGATGCCTGTATCTACGGTTTGTTTGAGGATGGCTTCAACATCTTTAAAGTCATGTCCCGATACCAGGATGGCTTTGCCTTGTTTATGACCTAGGGGAACGGTGGTAGGTACAGGATGACCGTAGTGTCCGGTGTTACCTGCGTCTAGTAGTTCCATAGCCCGCAGGTTCATTTCTCCCACTTTCAGCGCCATTTTCACCCAGTCATCCAGGCTGCAATCTTGCCGATCCAAGGCGGTTAAAACTTGATGGACAAAGGTATAAATTTGGTCATCGTGTTGTCCTAGTTCAGCAGCGTGAAAGGTATAGGCTGCAAGACCTTTGAGTCCATAAAGTATAGTTAATTTAAGGGAGAAAATATCAACGTTTCTGCCAGCTTGGCTAATAAATTCGTATTCAATATCTTTGCCTTGCTCGACTAAGCCTTCTTTTGTATCAGCGGCTGTAAAGCTAGCCAAACCAGACCATTGAGGAGATATACCTGTTAGCTGAATTTGCGCTTTTAAGCTTTCGCGCAAGGTAATGCAAGAGTTAATATAATCGACAAAATTGTCAGCATCAAAGTTGACATTAGTGAGGGTAGAAAAGAGTGCCTCACAGGTAAAGACATCAACTTCACGGGAAGAAATACTTAATTCATGGGCGTAAAGTGCTACTTGTCCCAGTCCGCGCAAGCAGTGGACTAACAAATCTTGCAGGACATCTACCTCCGGACTTTTACCACAAGCACCCCACTGATAGCATCCTTCTCCTTTGGTGGTTTGTTCGCATTGGCTGCAATACATATGACTCATCTCCTGTTTCCCTTATATCTCTACCTTATGCAAGACAGATGAAAAAGTCTTTGACTTAAGTCAAAAAGGGAATGGGGAATAGGTAATGAGTAATAGCTAATGGGTGGAGTTGTAGGGTGGTTACACCTCGTTAACGCACCTAACAAATTTAATATTTACTTTATAAATCAACTCTTAATTATTAATTCGGAAATCGATATTATTCGGAAACCAAAGGTATGCTTTTATAAGCGATCGCCTGAAAACGGAAAAAATGATTAAATATGTCAGCATCTATAAATCAGCCAAGCTTTGACTTGAAAGAATTTCTCAGTAATACCCAAATGTTTCAGGGTTTACCAGTTGACCAGTTAGAAGCTATTACTAAAATTACTCAAACTAACACATATAAAAAGGGCGAAGTAATCTTCTGGGAAGGGGATGAAGGGAATGGTTTTTTTATCGTGAAAGCAGGTAGAGTTAAAGTTTTCAAAGTCTCTGGAGATGGGAAAGAACAGATTTTGCATTTATTCAAAGTCGGCGACCATTTTGCCGAAGTTCCCGCTTTTGATGGTAAATCTTTTCCGGCATCTGCTGCGGCTGTTGATCATGCCGAGATAATATTCTTTCCCCGCACGTCTTTTTTGGAACTTCTCCAACAACAGCCAACTATTGCTATTAACATGTTGGCGAGTTTTGCTCGTCACTTGCGGCGCTTTAATCACCTGGTCGATAGTTTGTCATTAAAGGAAGTTCCCGAAAGATTGGCAGCTTATTTACTCAATCTTAGCGAAGTTCATGGTAATGCTGAGACAGTGGAACTTGATGTAACTAAGAGTCAGTTAGCTGCGGTTTTGGGGACTATTCCGGCTACTTTATCGCGGGTGTTTTATAAGTTGAGTAGTGAGGGTTTAATTGCGATTGATGGCGCGAGAATTACGTTGTTAGATAAAGATAGGTTAAGCAGGTTGATGAGCAAATGACGGAATTAATATTAGGAAAAACAGAATAAATTGTTTAAGCAAGGTTATCGCTGTAAGCACCTGTTAACTAGTAATGAGGCGCTCCCTATTTTTCCAGTTTTGATGAACTGGGAAGGTTGCCCAGATTTACACAGATGTTTCCCCATGAGGGATGTGTAAGGTTGTGATGGTCTGTTAAGAACATGTAATAATAATCCAATGTCCAAACATTACCCATTCTCCATGCAAAGATATGTCAAACTTCTAGAACTATTTTGGAGTACTTCCATTGCAGCGGAGATGGAGTACCGTGCCAATTTTGTCTTAGCTACCCTTAGCAGCTTGGGAAATTTGGCAGGCAGTATTTTTGGATTATTCTTGTTTTACCGTGGTGGCTACACCTTTGCTGGTTGGTCGTGGGAAGCAGCGTTAGTTGTGTTGGGAATTTTTACACTGCTGCAAGGTTTTTCCGCTACCTTTCTGGCACCTAATCTCAATCGGATTGTCCGACAAGTCCAGGAAGGGACTTTAGACTTTGTGTTACTCAAACCAATCCGGAGTCAATTTTGGCTCTCTAGCCATACCCTTTCACCTTGGGGACTACCAGATTTATTTTTTGGTATTGTTATTATCTCTTTTGCGGGAACAAGACTGGGGTTGGGAATAGGAGACTATTTATTGAGTGCTATTCCTCTGCTGTTTGGTTTCATAATTCTTTACAGTTTGTGGTTTATGTTAGGGGCAACAAGTATCTGGTTTGTCAAAATTTACAACGTCACTGAAGTATTGAGAGGTTTGCTAGAAGCGGGAAGATATCCAATGGTTGCCTATCCTAGTGCTTATCGCTTTTTCTTCACTTTCGTAGTACCAGTTGCATTTTTAACTACTGTGCCAGCGGAAGCGATGCTGGGTAGAACTCAAGTTACCTGGGTGATAGGGGCAGGAGTCTTAGCGGTGGCGTTGTTTGTGTTTTCAACCTTCTTTTGGCGGTTTGCGTTACGTTTTTATACAAGTGCTTCGAGTTAGGGACAAGTGCGGTTGATTGATAACTATAAGTATGGGCACAACACAGTTGTGCCCCATATTACTAAATAAAATTAAAAGAATGGGGAATATCACCATCCAAGAAACCACATTTATTTGATACTGACTGTGAAATCATACAAGTGATTACTAGGACCAGATCCACCAACGATATAATAATCACCTGTTCTGGGAAGAAGAAGCTGGATACTCTTACTGTCACTGAAAGCACCAAAGGATTTCACAGGCTTACCATTCACACTATAGAGAGTAACACTAGCACGGGCGCCCAAGTTATTAACTTTTACGGTCAATGTTTGTCCTTTTCTAGCTCTTAATATATAAATGCGATTATCTGCACCTTTAATTGAAGTCCCGGTTTTTCCTTTAGGAAACACCACACGACTTGTAGGTAGAGATTTCAATTCCTGTCTGACATCTGTAAACTGAGCCATTGATGGGGGTGCGCTTAAAAATACCGTTCCAGTGGCTAGTACTAGGGTTGATAGGGTGCCTATTAGTATACGTCTCATCAAATAACCTCGGTTGAATTTTGAACCTATGTTGTTTTCTGCTCAAGCTGTGCTGGTGTTATTATTCCCAGTTCAGCTTCCAGAGTTTTGCTTGTTTTGAACTACCCCCTGGAGAGCTTACATTCCGGAAAACTCATCCAAAGTTTTAGCGGATAGGTTGTCTGTGGGTCGTCAGAGAGTTACATCCGTGTTGTGAAATAACTAGAGATTGCCGTTGAAGAACCTAAAATTTTCCCATAACCATAAGCTGAAAGATTGACTAAGACTAAACAGATGAACACAGACAATCATCATCTGCGCCCATCTGTGGTTAAATACAAAACCCTAGCGCTACCTTTCCAAGCCAACACAAAATGATTATCATTATTATTTATGACTATTCCACAAATTAATGTTGTCGCAGGTCCTGCTGGTTCAGGGAAAACCACCTGGATATGTAGCGATATGACAAACAACGTGTCTACAGAAAACATACTGTATTTCAGCCCCGGTACAGTCAATGTCCCGATTGACCAAACCCGCATTGCTGCTGAATATCCTCACGTCAAGGTTTTGGATGACGGTCAAGAAATTGAATTTCTTAACCAACTAAGCACCGCATCGGTAGTTTATATCGAACTGGGATTTTACTTAGAACTGAGTGCTATCAACCAAATACTAGACGACTTACCCTATCGAGCGATCGCAGTCTTACCACCCCACCTAGAAAATTCCGAATGGCACGCTTGGACACAGGAAATCATCCCTGGGATAGATGCGAAAATTGAATTAGCACAAACCAGACTGTGGCGCGCACCTGCTACTGGTCAAGTACTCGATGAGGATAGTCTTCAGGAATTTTGGTATGAACTGACACACGGTGCTTATGGCAGCGTCGCCCGTGCCAAGGGAATTTTTGATGTAGCTGATGGTAGAGCAATTGGGGGTGATTTTGTTGTGGGTGTGGCGGAAAGCGAGTTTACCGAATTAAATTTACCACGTCATTTAGAAGGCAGACCCCAACGTTTTAGCGGTATAGAAGTATGGGGACAGAACTTAGATGATGTTAGCTTGCGACAGACATTAGTAGATTGCTGTTTGTCGGATGCGGCGATTTTGCAATATCAGGCACAGGTAAAAGAAATGCTAGCAGCAGGAGTAACAGCGTGAAAATAGCGGTAATGTCCTGTATTCATGGTAACTACGAAGCCTTGGATGCAGTCTTGTTAGATATTGAGGAGCAAAAAGCTGAGAAAATCTATTGTCTGGGTGATTTAGTAGGCTACGGTCCCTTTCCCAACGCTGTAGTTACTCAAATTCGTTCCCTTGATATTCCCACCTGTGCTGGCTGTTGGGATGAGGATATTGTGGAAGGGCTGAATGCTTGTGATTGCAGCTATCCCTCGTTATTAGCAGAGAACCGAGGAAAAATTGCCCACGAGTGGACTAACAAAGAAATTAATCCCGAAAATCGCGAATTTCTCGCCCAGTTACCCCACAGTTTCCGCGAGGGAAACATGGCTTTTGTTCACGGGAGTCCCCACAGCAACCACGAGTACTTATTACCGGAACTAGATGCATTTGTAGCGCTAGAGAGAGTAATTTCTTCAGGTGCAGATGTGCTATTTTGCGGACATACCCATGTGCCTTACGTCCGGACATTGGATGCGGGAAACTTGCAAGTGAGGGTCGCTGGTGAACAGAAGACTTTTACTGCATCAGTGAAGCGGATTATTAACGTTGGTTCGGTAGGAGAACCGCGACATGGAAGACCAAATGCAACTTATGTAATTTACGACACGGATACGCAACAAGTGAAGTTGCGGGAAGTTCCTTACGACTACCAGAAAACCTGTGCAGCGATTATTGATAAAGGGCTACCGGCGATTTTTGCATGGCGCCTAGCGCAAGGATTAGAGTTTGCAGAACGCGCAGAAGATCCAACGCATGTATGTACGAGGTAGAAATTCAAACGAACCACGAAGACGCGAAGGGCGCAAAGAAAGAATAAAGATGAATAGATGGGCAATTTTAAGCGGTATTGAAGGGAATTTGGCGGCTTATGAGGCTGTGCTGGCAGATATTAAGCGTCAGGGTAGTTCGGTAGAGGCTTTGTATATTCTCGGTGATGTGGTAGGACCCCGGCAAGCAAGTGAGCAGGTGGTGGAACGGCTGCAGAAACCCCGTCGTGGTGAGTTAGAACCGATGGTTTGTAAGGGATGGTGGGAAGAGCAATGTTTGATTTTGCATGGCTTGGGGGCGACGGGAGAACCGACTGAGTTACTCAAAAAGTATGGGGGAGATACGGTTAAGTTGCTCTGGGATGCGGTTTCCCGTCAGACTGTGCAATGGATAAGAACTCTGGATTTTGGTTTCTTTGAGTTAGATTGTTTGTTGGTTCACGGTTCATCTATAGCGCTAGATGAGGAACTGACGCTGGATACTTCTCCCGTACTGATGCTGGATAGGCTGATGCGAATGCAGGCTAATAACCTGTTTTGCGGACGTTCTGGGTTGACTTTTCAATACCAGTTGCAAGGTGGTTCGATTACTTCCGGTGTGACAACTCTCGATAGTCAGGGTTCTCGTGAAACTATCAATGTGAAGCCAAGTCAAGTCATCGGTGTGGGGAATGTCGGGAGAATACAAGGGGAAGCAACCTATACTCTCTACAACCCCTATACAAATCAAGTCGAGTTTCGTACTGTGCGCTATGGGGTAGGGAAGGGGTTTCAAAGAAAAGCTGTTTCATCTTCACCTCGTTAAAAGATATGCGCTAAGCTCCCAAGAGCATCTGGAGGAAATTTTGATAATCATTACCATAATAATGATATACTTAACTCTGCCAGACTATATCCCACAGGTAGGCTGATATTTTGCTAATGAAATTACAAAAACCATGACAAATATAGACTTGGTAATCAACAGAGACTTTTGTAGGATGGGCAGTTCCTAAACAGGTAAAAATGCGGGTTTAAGAGAACTGTGAGAACTGCCCACCCTACGGTTATTGACTACGCTTATTGACTTAGCAATAAACAGCAATGAAATTTTTCTTTGATAGAGAAATCCCAAAAGCAAGCGCAGCACAAGTTAAACAAGTCAAGCAGTGGATTTATCAAGTTTTAGAACTTGACGATGAAATTCCTGTATCTCTCAGTCAATTAACTTGTAATGAACCAGATTGTCCTCCCATAGAGACAGTAATTTCAGTCATGACATACCCAGTGCAAACATATAAAGTTCATAAATCAATTGCCGAAATTACATCTGCTGATATACATCAATTAAAAGGAAAGGCTTAACAATCAGCAGGAACAGTAATGTTTGCAAGAGGGATTTATATCCCAACCCAAACAGGCAACAATAACTTGGCAAACAAGAATTTTCATCCAGATTTATCCTTCCTTGGTAAGCTGATAAAAAATGTTAGTTTAAGACAACATTTTTTTAGAGGATATTAATTACCATGACCAGTCTAAAAGAAAAAGATTCAACTACCATGATTGACATTGCTAAACGAGGAATGCCTGTTACTATCATTACCGGATTTTTAGGTAGTGGTAAAACCACACTTCTCAATCAAATTCTGCAAAATCGCCAAGATTTAAAAGTAGCGGTTCTGGTGAATGAATTTGGTGATATTAATATAGACAGTCAATTGCTAGTTTCTCTGGAAGAAGATATGGTGGAACTAAGTAATGGCTGTATTTGCTGTACGATAAATGATGGTTTAGTGGATGCTGTTTACCGGGTTTTAGAGAAAGACGATAAGATTGACTATCTCGTAATTGAAACTACAGGTGTTGCTGATCCATTACCAATTATTTTAACCTTTTTAGGGACAGAGCTAAGAGATTTAACCAACCTAGATTCGATTCTCACTTTAGTAGATGCGGAAACATTTACCTCCAATCACTTCGACAGTGAAGCTGCGATAAAACAAATAACTTATGGTGATATTGCTATTCTGAATAAAACTGATTTAGCTACGCCAGAAAAACTGCAAGAATTAGAAGCTTTCATCGGGGAAACCAAACCTGGTGCAAGAATCATCCACAGTCAATATAGTAAGGTTCCTTTGCCATTAATTCTAGGTGTAGGATTAACACCACAAGAAGCTTACATTGCTCAAGAAGCCGCAGAACATCATCATGAGCATCATCACCATCATCACGAGCATGACCACTATCACCATCACCACCATCATCATCAACATCATTCCAATCATTTAGAAAATGATGGATTTATTTCTGTATCTTTTCAAAGCGATCGCCCCTTTGATGTTCATAAGGTTGAAAATTTTCTCACTGAACAAATGCCTCAAGATATATTTCGAGCTAAAGGCATTCTTTGGTTTAAAAATAGCGACTTGCGTCACATTTTTCAACTCAGCGGTGCGCGTTATGATTTAAATGCTGATAAATGGATAACTTCTCCCAAAAACCAAGTTGTATTTATTGGCAGAAATTTAGATTCTCAGAAAATTCAATCACAATTGACGCAATGTTTAGTATGATTAAGATATGTAAATAATTCCTTGATGGAGACAATATATGAGTCTTGTCTTCATTAAGGAATCATCTGTCCAATATTCCACCAAACTGAAACAACATGAGTCTATCGATTCGCCCGGACATCACATCTGCTGATCAGGTAATTTCTGCTTTAGCCATTCAGCAGAAACCGCAAGTAACCGAAGCGGAAATGGTACAAGCTGTCCGGACTTTACTGATAGGATTAGGTGAAGATCCCGACCGAGAAGGCTTATTAAACACCCCGAAACGAGTGGTAAAAGCCTTGCAGTTTCTCACCAAAGGATACCATGAATCTTTGGATAATTTATTAAATGGAGCGGTCTTTACCGAAGATGCTAATGAAATGGTACTAGTGCGGGATATTGATATTTTTAGTTCCTGCGAACACCACATTTTACCGATAATTGGACGCGCTCATGTGGCTTATATTCCCAATGGAAAAGTCATTGGAT
The DNA here is from genome assembly GCA_035285345.1 of Nostocaceae cyanobacterium. Classification (GTDB taxonomy): domain Bacteria; phylum Cyanobacteriota; class Cyanobacteriia; order Cyanobacteriales; family Nostocaceae; genus JAYKJH01. The sequence continues at coordinate 27,966 of JAYKJH010000163.1, forward strand.
TATCCAAAATTGCCCGCATTTGTGAAATGTATGCTCGGCGTTTGCAAGTGCAAGAACGCTTGACACTTCAAATTGCAGATGCACTACAAGGATTACTCAAACCCCAAGGGGTTGCAGTGGTGGTAGAAGCAACTCATATGTGTATGGTGATGCGGGGTGTACAAAAACCCGGTTCTTGGACTGTTACCAGTGCAATGCGTGGTGTGTTTGCTGAAGATGTACGCACGCGAGAAGAGTTTATGAATTTAATTCGCCACACCCCGCACTTTAAATAACGGGTTGTAAAATCTTACTTTGCGTGTGTTTTTAGAGACATCTGTTATGGGTGTCTCTACTTTAATTAAAGCTACTATTTTTGCAATAAATATGATGATAAATTCAAGTAACTTATGGATTGAACAGCTAAAGTTAAATGAGCAAGGTTTAATTCCAGCTATTGCTCAAGATTACCGAGATGGAACTGTCTTGCTTACGCAAAAACTCTCCGAAACTCTTATTTCTCTGTGTTCTCTGTGTTCTAGTAAAGTTGATTTTTCGTTACTTGTGCGTAAGTGCTAAATTATTCAAAATCTGATTCTGTGATGTCAATTTAAAATCCAAAACCTAAAATCCAAAATTGTTTGACACGAACATTATATGATAATCGTTATCATAATAATTTAACTCCAACTGCTCATGTCATCAGAAAATCTTGCTGTTCATAACACTGCTTGTGCGTCTGAGAATATAATTCAGCGTCCTCGACGCTTGCGTCGTACAGAGACTTTGCGACGAATGGTACGAGAAACTACCCTGACGGTGAATGACCTCATCTACCCGATGTTTGTCATGGAAGGGGAACAACAGTGGGTGGAAATTGCCTCTATGCCAGGGTGTTACCGCTATACTTTGGATTTATTGCTGAAAGAAATAACCGAGGTGTACAACCTGGGAATTAATGCGATCGCTCTATTTCCTGTCATCAATCAAGAAAAAAAAGATGACACAGGTACTGAAAGCTACAACCCAGAGGGACTGGTACAGCACACCGTCAAGGCGATTAAACAAGCTATTCCAGAGATAATAGTGATTACCGATGTTGCCCTTGACCCTTTCACTAGCCACGGACACGACGGTATTGTTGATGACAAAGGCGTAATTCTCAATGACCCCACAGTAGAAGTGTTGGTGAAAATGGCGGTTTCCCAAGCAGCCGCTGGCGCAGATATAGTTGCACCTTCCGATATGATGGATGGGCGAATAGGAGCAATACGTAAAGCCTTGGATACCGCAGGTTACTTTGATGTGGGTATTCTGGCATACTCAGCAAAATACGCCTCCGCCTACTACGGTCCCTTCCGTGATGCCTTGGACTCTGCACCCAAATTTGGCGACAAGAAGACTTACCAAATGGACTCAGCCAATGCTAGGGAAGCTATCAAGGAAATAGCCCTAGATATTGCCGAAGGGGCAGATATCGTCATGGTGAAGCCAGCATTGGCTTATCTCGATATCATCCTTCAAGTAAAAGATTATACCCATTTACCAGTAGCAGCTTACAACGTCAGCGGTGAGTACGCGATGATTAAAGCTGCTGCTGAAAACGGCTGGATAGATGAGAAAAAGGTAATTTTAGAGACGTTAACCAGCATAAAGCGAGCAGGTGCTGATTTGATTTTGACTTACTTTGCTAAGGAAGTGGCTTTGATGTTGGCTTAAGGGAATGGGTAATGGGTAATGGGGGATAAATAATTCTCCCTACCTCCCAATCCCCAATCTCCAATCCCTGTTATAATCAAAGTAGTACCGTGGGGCACACGGGAATTAACGCTTGAGGAGGTGGCTGTAACGCCACGACATGAGGCAGTAAGACGTAGAGTAGGGAGACTGAAAAGCGCAGTCGTCAGCCCAAGAATCCTCTGCTCGTCAGAGGAATGTCAAGTGTGAAATATATAAAAAAGAGCCAGAAAAATTTTCTGGCTCTACAAATTTTGCGTTAAATTAACCAAACCCAGACTTAAACCGGAAAAAACTTAAATTCTACCGATGCTGTGTAACCCTAAAATCACTCCAGCACCCAAAATGTGACCAAAAGCGGTGGTTGCTAATAATGCAGGTAAACCAAAACCACCAAAAAGATTCGCTGACGGTAAGGCTGGTTCGGCGTTGGGATATTTAATGGTAGCCTTACCAAAGGCAATAGCAAGAATATTGCAGACAACCATGATAATCCCAACAGTGGGACTCCATTCTAGGGGAGTAGTAGCAGCAGTTGCAGCGAGTAAAGCGGAGGTCAGCAACTTAGTTTTCTCCTTTTAATATTTTTTAAATCTCAAATGAATTTTTACCAAAAAATCTCAACCTTTAGGTTGGTGTCGCATTAATAGTTAACATTGGCTGGGCAAAATCCTACACAAATTGTTACATTTCCTGGGCAAAAGTGCTGTATGCAGATTTTACCCTCACCCGAAAGGCTTCAAAGGGAAATTCTCTGATTGCTTCAGCGATAATCTAAACTCAAAGTGAAGAGCGTTATTCAAGACAGCGAGTTATGTCCTCCAGCCAAGAAACCTTACCACCCTCCCTAGCAAAAATCGTTGACCGCTTCCAGCGAGCAACTGACCCCAAGCGCCGCTACGAACAAGTATTATGGTATGCTAAAAAGCTACCAGCACTGTCCGAAGAAGATAAAGTGCCAGAAAACAAAGTGCCTGGTTGTGTGTCTCAAGTATATGTCACCGCCGCCCTAGAAGAAGGTAAAGTTATTTATCGGGGCGATTCTGATTCCCAATTAACCAAAGGCTTATTAGCGCTATTGGTTGAGGGTCTGAATGGTCTCACCCCTAGTGAAATTATCCAACTAACCCCCGATTTCATCCAAGATACAGGGTTACAAGTTAGCTTGACTCCTTCCCGCGCTAACGGCTTTTATAATATTTTTAAAACCCTGCAAAAAAAAGCGTTGGAATGTCAATTGGCTAATAGCTAATCACAGACTGGCTAATTGTCAAAATGCTATTAGCAATTAGCTATTAACAAATCAGATTGTCAAATTAATTAACACAGAGCTTCTCTTGGTCATGTCAACAGATGTATTAACCCCATCTACCGTTGGTAATATCGGTGGTACTGTGAAAGAATATATATGGCATTGGGAAAATCAGCAATTACGGGTAGTTTATGAAACTTTAGGCAATGGTCAACCCGTGTTACTTCTCCCAGCTTTCAGCACTGTTTCCACCCGCCAAGAAATGGCTGGAATAGCTCAAATACTTGCTGCAAATTTTCAAGCAGTAGCCGTAGATTGGCTGGGATTTGGGGAGTCTTCCCGTCCAGAATTAGATTACCGTCCAGCTTTATATCAGCAATTTTTAGAAGATTTGGTCACATCTATATTTAATACAAAAATATCAGTAATTGCCGCAGGACATAGCGCGGCATATGTTCTACAATTGGCGAAGAAATTACCTGATGTTTTTGCTAAAATAGTATTGGTTGCCCCAACTTGGCGCGGTCCTTTACCTACAATGGGAGCAAATCGACAAGTAGCTGATACTGTTAGAGAAACCGTGCGATCGCGTCTCCTCGGACAAGCCCTATATACACTCAACACCAAACCCTCTTTTCTCAAGTTCATGTATCGCCGTCATGTCTTCGCAAATGAAGCGCACCTGACAGCGGAATTTATCCAACAAAAATGGCAAACTACCCAACAACCAGGTGCTAGGTTTGGTTCGGCTGCTTTTGTTACCGGCACCTTGGATGCAGTACACAACCAAGATGATTTTATGGCATTGGCACAGTCTTTATCTACACCATTGATGGTAGTAATTGGGGAATCAACGCCTCCTAAATCCCGTGCGGAAATGGATGCTTTGACAGCGATATCGGGAGTACTATCGCAAGTTCTTCCAGGCTCCTTGGGAATGCATGAAGAATACCCAGTTTCTATTTGTGAAGTAGTCTTGCCTTTTCTTTTAGCGTTATCATAATATGATAATGATTATCATAACTTAAGAAAAAAGGTATTAAAAGTATGGTTTCTGCTGACATGTTTAACACAATTCCTGTGACAGTTTTAACTGGCTATTTAGGAGCAGGAAAAACAACGCTGCTGAATCGCATCCTCACCCACGAACACGGCAAGAAAGTTGCCGTAATTGTCAACGAGTTCGGGGAAATAGGGATTGATAATCAACTGGTTATCGATACCGATGAAGAAATCTTTGAAATGAACAATGGTTGTATTTGTTGCACCGTCAGAGGGGATTTAATTCGCATCATCGGCAATTTAATGAAACGGCGCAAGAAGTTTGACCATTTAGTAATAGAGACTACGGGATTAGCTGACCCTGCACCCGTGATTCAAACATTCTTTGTCGATGAAGACATGCGCGAAAAATTACTGCTAGATGCAGTGATAACAGTAGTGGATACAAAGCATATTTGGCAACATTGGGATGCGGACGAAGCCCAAGAACAAATTGCCTTTGCTGATGTAATTTTGCTGAATAAAATTGATTTAGTGACCCCAGAACAACTAGATGAACTAGAGCGTCGGATTCGGGGAATGAATGCGATCGCAAAAATTTACCGTACCCGCAATGCTCAATTAGAAATAGATGCTCTGTTGGGAGTGAAAGCTTTTGACCTCAGCCGCACTTTAGAAATTGACCCGCATTTCTTGGAGGAACACCACCACCATCACGAACATGATGAAAGTGTGTATTCTATTGCTTTAGTGGAACAGGGGGCACTAGATGGCGAAAAATTGAATAACTGGCTGGGTGAATTGCTGCAAACTCAAGGTTCCGATATCTTCCGGATGAAGGGTATTTTAAATATTGCTGGAGAAGAACAACGCTATGTTTTCCAAGGGGTACATATGATGTTTGAAGGTACAGCAGACCGTCCTTGGAAATCAGAAGAAACCCGCAATAACCAATTAGTATTTATTGGTCGCAACCTTGACGGAGACAAACTGCGAAAAGATTTCCTCGCTTGTATGGCTAAATGAGTCATTAGTCATTAGTCATTAGTCATTAGTCATGAGTTAAAAGTTATCCCCCCCCTGCTCCCTTGCTACCTTCCAGCATCACCATGAAAGTTCCCAACACCAAATCCCCAGAATTTGAATTCCAATGGCAAGGTACATTATCAGATTACATCACTGCCGTTGCTTGGTCGCCGCAAGCTAATATTCTTGCTGCTAGTTCCGCTGCTGGTGAAGTGGTAATATGGCGTTCTGACGAACTATTTACCATCCAGGAACCCAACGACCAATCAATAGATTGCCTTGCTTTTTCTCAGGATGGACAATTTTTAGCATATGGTGGACAGGATGGCAAAGTCAAAATTTACCACCTAGCCACCAATAAAGTTATCATTACTTTAGAAAATGCCCCCGCTTGGGTTGATAAACTAGCGTGGAATCCCCGTAAAAACGAGCTAGCTTTTAGTTTAGGGCGTTATGTACAAGTGTGGGATGCAGATAAAAACGAAATTGTCGTGACCCTGAATTTTGAATCCTCTTCAGTATTAGGAATTGATTGGCGATGTGATGGTAAATATCTCGCTATCTGTGGGAATCAGGGAATTAAGATTTGGAAAACCCAAAATTGGGATGATGACCCCTATATTGTCGATATTCCTGCTGCTAGTTTAGTCATGGCTTGGTCTCCCGATGGTAAATTTATTGCTTCGGGAAATATAGACCGCACAATTACAGTTGTTGATTGCCAATTACTGTTATCTGGAGAACCTCCAGAACCTTGGATAATGCGTGGGTTCCCTGGTAAAATTCGTCAACTTGCATGGTCGGAAGTTAATAATAATCAGGGTGCGCCTTTACTAGCTTGTTGCAGTGTGGAAGGAATAGCAGTGTGGGAAAAGCTAGATGATGAAAATTTGGGTTGGGATGCTACTATTTTAACAAATCATAGTGACGTGATTCAAGCTATTGCTTTTCAACCCAAGAGTTTACTATTAGCTTCAGCAGCGGAAGATGGTTGGTTATGTTTGTGGAGTAAAGCTAAGCGTGTATCCCAAATTATTCAAGGTGTTAATAATGGCTTTTCTTGTTTAGCTTGGCATCCCCAAGGGAATCAAATTGCTGCTGGTGGTGTGGATGGGGAATTAATTATTTGGTCAAAGGTGAAGCGGGGGGAAGGTTTTGGGAAAAGGTGAAACGATTTTGGATTTTGGATTTTGGATTTTGGATTGAGTTATAGCGTTGTCTAGTTTATTGTAGGTTGGGTTGAGGAACGAAACCCAACAAAAGCGGATCTTGTTCCCAGGTTCAACCTGGGAACGATAAATAAAGGCTCCGCCTTTTGGTGCAAGATATAAGATAACTAACCACAGATGAACACAGATAAACACAGATAAATCTGTATTTCGTTCCGATAATAACGGCTATATTTAATCTAAAATCTAAAATTCGGTGCTAACCGCATTAATCAGATGGTAATAATTACGAATTATTTTGACTATTAAAATGGCGATTTAAAATCAAATCCATCGCCATTTTGATGATAGCTTCGCGGTTCACCATCGAGCCAAGTTCTTCAGCTTCATAGATACCTTCAAACGCTTCTAATGCAGCATTTTTTAGGGCTGATTCGTAAGCATCTTGCAAACTTTCTTCTAGTTCTGCTTCTGAAAAATAAGTTCCTTTCGTTTTATGTCGCTTATTGGTGCGTTGAATTTGGGTGACAGCATTAAAAATAGAAGTTTCCCAAGATTTGGTTGTGCGATGTTCAGCAGCCTTTTTTATCAGGTGAAGTAACAGAATAATTCCATAACTGAAGATTTTATTTAATTTGTCTGATTTACTCATTTCTTCGAGTTCTTCTACCAGTTCCAAGGCTTCGGGAATCTTACCTTGGTGGAGTAATTGCTTGAGGGTGAGTAATTCTTCCATGTATTTCCCGTTCCCACCTCCGGGTGGGCGACTTTATCAAAATTTTAACCCTATTCAAGAAAAGTTTAAAAATTTATAGGATATCAATACTGATTAGCCAGTAAAACTGGGAATTATATATACAGCTACTCCTTGGTAGCTGAAAACATCCCCCCTTAACTGCTAACTCAGGAGAATTTATGATTTTTATAATTCCGATTATTCTTAGTGCTTTGGCTTTAGGTACTGCCGCTGTCGGTGGCGTGAAAGCTGTTGAAGGCATTGATAATATGAATCAGGCAAAGAAAATTGGTGAACGCGCTCAAAAGCGTCATGAGCGTGCTGTGAGCAAATTGCAAGCAGACTGGGAAGGCACCAATAAGCTAGCAGAAGAGTATGGTGAACTCCAGCTTGATGTTATGAAGGATACAATTGGGCGGTTTGTTGATTTCATTGAGCGAAATATTGGTAAAGCAAACCAAAGCGAGAAAGAGTTTTTAGAGGGGCTGGACGGAATTTCCGTGCAGAAAATTCAGGAATATAAAGCTGCAGCCATTGCAGCTGAGCAGTTTTTTGGGGGCGGTGCTAAAGCCATTAGTGCAGCAACTCTAGGATACGGTGGCGCTATGGGACTTGCTAGCTCTGTAGGAGTGGCGAGTACGGGAACAGCCATTAGTAGCCTCAGCGGTGCTGCAGCTTGGAATGCAACTCTTGCATGGTTAGGTGGTGGTTCCCTGGCTGCAGGTGGCGGTGGTATGGCTCTGGGTTCTCTTGTGTTAGGTGGTATCACGCTAGGTCCCGCTGTACTGATTGGTGGCTTTATGCTGGCTGGTAAGGGTGAGAAAGCTTTAACAAAGGCGCAGAAGTACGAAGCTGAAGTTAACACTGCGATCGCAAAGATTGACGCTGCAAAATATTTTATCCAACAAGTGAGACGGCGAATTAGCGAGTTGAACCACCTGGTTGAATCTCTTAACGAACGTGCTGTTTTAGGTCTAGATGAACTAGAATCCTTACCATCATTTGACAAAGACAGAGATGCTAGCAAGTTTCAACAAGTAGCACTTCTAGTCAAAGCACTGGGAGAAATTATGAAAACTCCTGTCTTCGATAGTGAAGGACAACTTAACCCTATTACTGCGACTATCCAAGCCAAGTACCGTACTCTAGGAGGCAATGAGAAATGTGGCGTTCCATAATATTGGGATGAATCTTGTGGGGTGGACATCTTGTCCGCCCTAGAAATTGAAGGGACGGGCGAGACGCCCATCCCACAAAACCACTAAAATCATCCCGCATTTATGCAACGCCAAAAATGTCTATCCAGAAAGTTGCCGTCAACCAATTTACCAATCCTGCTGAATGTCTACAGCAAATCGTCTCAGCCTACACAGAATACAAGATAATTGCGGAACAGGAACAAACAAAGCGACGGGAAATTGAAGCTTGGGAAAAAACAACCATAGCTCAAATTAACGCCCAGCGTGATTTCCTCATCACCTACCTTGAGCGTTCCTTTGACGAACGAGCAGAAAGTTTTCGCACTTTGTTCACTATAGTTGATGATGCCATATCATCCAGTAATAACCAACAATTAGCCCTTACCTTAAATGCCATTACAGAAATAGCGAAATCAAGCCCATTCAAAGACCTAGCAAACATAGCTTCTGTCCGCGCTGCACTGGACGATCCAGACCACGAGTGGACATTTTAATACCAATCTCTAGTAGGGGCAAGGCATTGCCTTGCCCCTACAACAAGCTTTGTGCCCCGACAATCAGTCTAATCCTCCTCATCCAAAGTCCGCACCGTCAACACTTGAGGTGGCGTCGCATCCGGCGGATAAAGCAAATCTACCTCCACTAATCTGCGTTCATTAGGTTTCATATTCAAAGTCAGTAAAGGCTCACCCAACTGCCCGCGTCGCTGTATCAAATGCACATATCGTGTCTGCGCTACTCCCTTATCATCTTTGTAACTTAACCGCACCGTACCCCGAAAGAATATCCTGGTTTCTGGTGGTGTAAAAAACAGCAATTCTTTCTTTGCTTCATCCTCTTTTACAGGTGTTTGCAGAGATATCGTCACCGTCCGCTGTTTCTTACTCTTATTTCTCAGCGGTAAACTCAGGCTGTATTTAATACCATAATTTCCATGTGCCTGATAAGCCGTATCCGGATAGCGAGCAAGCATTCTCGCACTTTGAATTTGCCCGGTACCGAGGGTGCCATCATACAAAGTACTAATCCCGTAGGAAAAAGACCTACCCGGCTTAGGAATTAACAGACTATCAGACCTAGTATCAGTAATCTGTGTCTCCCACAGGGAACCTTCCGCCACACCGGACACGCGCCCATATACCACATCAATAGGCGGTTTGTCAACTATCGGGGTGGGAAGCAAATCTCGCGGTCCTGCTAGCTTACCAGATATTAGCATTTTTTCCCACTCTTGTAAGGTGGGAGGGCGTTCAGCTTTATTCGGCAGCAACGGGGCATACATCGCCACATTCGCCAGATAAACAGGTCCACTACTGTGCAAGCGCAACAGGGTTGAGCGACCATTGGATGTAGGTGTCACCGTCCCTGCTGGTATAGGCAGGTTCATCAACATCCGGCTTTGACCAGGGGGAATTTCCATCATCGGCAACCATGTACTTTGCCGCAGTCCCCGCAAAATATCACTCATAGCACGGCTACCGGGTCCAGAAAACACCGTATTTGCAGAATTATCTACATAGTCAGGTAGCTCGACAAACAAGGCATCTGGGCGCGTCAGATAGCTGGCTGCTTCGAGAACCTCTATCTTCACCGTTTCCAGTCCGGGATTGTGGATAATTATCCCTTGGTACATCGAGCGGGTTTCCGCTACAGTCCGGGCACGGGTAATGTGATGAGTGAAGACATCAAATCTGCCCTGGAAAGTCATATTCAAGTGGGCTGAGGGAGAAACCTTCCCTTGAGGGGAAAAGGTAGACAGCAAAATCCCTTCCGTCCCCACCACTTCCGGACTGTTGCTATTAAACACAGGAATCTTATCCAGTTTTCCCGGTAAGGAGCGCATTTCTGTCGGTTGCGCCACTTCTTGAGGTGGCAGAACCTCTTGGGGTGGTAACTCTTGTGCTGGGGACAAAAACTGTTGAGTAGGTGTCGAGACAGTGTTAATTTGAGCTACGGGGACAATCGGCAAAAATGGCAACATTGGCGCTTTTAACGAATTATTAACGCTAACTGTGGTACTTTAAACGACTTAACGAGCTTATGGTGCGTTTTGTAGGTAAGTGTGAGGATTCATTGACAATGGCGCAGCAAAGAAAATTAGCCAGGGGAAGATTTGTTCATCACGGCAGACTTCCTGGTTTTGGACGAATGTTGATTTTGGGAGTTGCCACTGCTAGCTTGAGTATCATCGGTGAGATGATACAAGCTGCACCAGCAGCAGCGGAAAAACCAATTGCAAGTTATTGCACCGGGATATTGCGTGATGGACTGCTGAATGGCAAGGGTAAGTGTACCTTCCCCAGTGGCAACCGTTACGAGGGGGAATTTCGCAATGGCAGACGACATGGTAAGGGAGTATTTATCTATGCCAATGGCACCCGCTGTGAGGGCGAATTTCGCGATGATTTGCTCAACGGTAAGGCAGAATGTACCTTCAGCAGCGGCAACCGCTACGAGGGCGAATTTCGCAATGGTAAGCGTAGCGGTACTGGTGTATTCACTTACGCCCAAGGTATCCGCTGCGAAGGCGAGTTTCGCGATGAATTTCTCAACGGTAAAGGTCAATGCACCTTTAAGACTGGTGATAGGTACGAAGGCGAATTTCGCAATGGCAAGAAACATGGCAATGGAGTTTTTACTTACGCTAATGGCACCCGCCTAGAAGGAACCTGGAAAGAGGGACAGTTTGAGCGTTCTCTAGCCCAACAACCAGGAGTGGGGAATAGGAATTAGGGACGCTTGGATTAGGGAATAGGGAATGGGGAACAGGGAATAGGGAACAGGGAATAGGGAATAGTTTTTATTACCCATGCCCAATGCCCCATGCCCAATGCCCAATCCCCCATGCCCAATGCCCCATGCCCCATGCCCGATTACTGCGCTCGACAGAATTTGCGACCGCTATCGTGGTCAGGGTCTTGCCAGGAGTAAGCAAAATGGCTGACAGCGCGGATTTGGGGGGCGACGCGGCGAATTTCTTGCATTTGCAATTCCAGGGAGGGACGATTATTTGTTGAGGCGCCCCAAGTACCAGCTATAGCGGGGATAATCTCCGTACCAGATTTTGCCATGCTTGAGACCCGCTGCACTTGGGAACCGATGCATCGAGCATTACCACAAGCTGCGTAGGACATGGGGTGCCATTGCAGAGATTTGGGGAACCTATCCCAAGGCTGGAGACGGGAGTCATAACCCTGTCCAATGGTTTGGTTTCCGTCTGGGAAAAATACAACCCCAGCGGGAATTCCTTTCTGTTTGGCAGCCCAACTAGCTAGATTCACAAAATCGATGATACCTTGCATGGCATGGGCAACACTCAATTGCCACAATTCCCATTGCAGTATAGGTTGACGTTCGGCGGCAGTGGGTAGAGGTTGTCCGGGTGGTATTGGTTGCGGTTCTCTGCGTCCCTGCCACATGGGTTCCCCTTCTAGAGGATACCGCCGATCCACTTCGGTAATATCCCCCGCTGAGACAAACCCTTTACTCAAGAACCGGCGAATTAATTCCAGTCCTTTGCTATTTAATGCCCTGCCAAACAAAGCTTGTTGGGTGGCTTCGCTGTAAAGCCACAAATCTGTGACTTTGGTAGCAATGGAATTAGTCCCTGCTTGTCGGGGATAGCGGATGTAATCAAATAAAATACCATCCGGACGACGCCGCAAGACTTCTTGCACCATTTGGTAATAATCCCGTTTTGCGGTGAGGTTGTAAGGGTCGATAAACACTTGGCTGCGATTATCGGTGACATACAAGCTGGTTTGACCTTTACCGTTACGAGCGATCGCACCTTCTCTATCTGGTCGCTGAGCGTAGGTATAACCAAAGTTAGTCGTAAACATCCAAGCATAGACCTTCAGTCCCCGTTCTTGCCCTTTTTGAATAGCCTGTGCTAACAAATCTACGTTTTCTGCCCCCGGAGTGCGAATCACGGAAGGCCAGACCGTGGGGTTAGCGGACTGGGGCAACAACACCTGTCCGTCATAAAATGTTTCCACGTAAACCTGGTTGTAGCCGCGATTAACCAGCCGATCCATAATTTGCTCTAGTGACCCTGGTTGCAAATCACAGGGATACAAGCGCAACCAAATTGCTTGAGTTTCCGGCCAGGTGCGACTACGGCAGGACTGCATTTGCTCTGAGTGTTGTTTTAATAGTTCCTCGTAGCGGCTTTTAGCATCTTTATTCCCTTTGAGTGCCGCTACACGGGTATTTTCTTTTTCTTGCGCTGCTGCTGTTGATAGCTGGCAGTATTTGTTGGTTTCTGCCCAAGCCGGTGTTCCGGATAAATTCACACCGCTCAACGTACTCGTTGGAAGGACGGCAACAAGGCGTCGCCTAGCCAACATTGGTCGTGTAAAATTCCAGGTATGTTTACCCATACCTACAAGGTGCAGAATCAAAAAACGCTCCTCAACCTTAAGCAATATGAATTATGGCGCTGTGAGTACAGCGCCATAGCCTACACTTAGGGATTTTAAGCTGATTTTCCAAACTCCTGAGTACTGAATCCATCAGTGCCGAGTCTCTAACCCATTGTGGGATAAATCTGAGCAAAACTGCTACTAGTTATTAACCTCCTCGACGCAGCGCTGCTTCCACTTTTTGGAACTCATCTTCTAAGCGAGTCTTGAGCTTTTGTGGTACAGGACGGTTGGGGTAAGAACTGTAGTGTCCTGCTAAGGAGTTTAGTGCTGTTCGCATCGTGGTGAAGGAGCTAAGACCAGAAACAGAGCTATTGCGCTGATAACGGGCTGCAAAATCATTAATTTTTTGGCGTGCATCTGCTTGAATTGCTGCTTTATCAGGTGCATCCGCTGACACATCCAAGGCTTTTCTCAGGGTATTCACCACCGTCAGGGTATCTTGCCGATAATCCCCCGACAAACCATCAGGACTACCAGAACACCCCATTAAGCCAATTACTAAAACTAAAACCACGGCAAGCAGACGTGACAAGTAGTGCTTCATAAACTTTTACTGAACGCAGACACAAATCACCGTTTATCGTATCTTGGATTGGTACCCAGGGGATCGGGAATGTCGGGATTAGGACATTGGGCATTGGGCATTGGGCATTGGGCATTGGGCATTGGGCATGGGGCATTGGGCATGGGTAATAAAAACTATTCCCTATTCCCTATTCCCTATTCCCTATTACCCATTCCCCGTTCCCCATTACCCATACCCCATAGAGCGTATCCCGTTGTTGGTATGGTCTACCAAGGGATGTAATGGCGGCTTGTAAGGTTTCTACTTCCATGCAGGTGCCACCAATAGCACCTGCCATTGTGGTGATGTGTTCTTCCATCAAGGTGCCGCCGATATCGTTACAACCCCACGTCAAGGCTTCCTTAGCACCCGCTAATCCCAGTTTTACCCAACTCGGTTGGTGGTTTGCTATCCAATTTCCCAAGAAAATACGTGCTACTGCCGTGAGTAATAGTGCCTCATCTAACACTGGTTGGTCGTGTCCTACACGCCGACGCAAGGGTTTGGGGGCTTCTTGTCCGACGAATGGTAATAAAATAAACTCTGTAAACTTTCCAGGGTATCCCCGGTTGACTGCGGTTTGTTGGAGCGATCGCAGTTTATCCAAGTGCTGCATCTGCTGTTCTGGTGTCTCAATATGTCCAGATAACATCGTGCTAGTACTATGTAAACCTAACTGGTGCGCTATAGAAACAATCTCCAGCCAAGTTGTACTGTCTATCTTCTCTGGACAAAGAACCCGCCTTACCTGATCATCCAAAACTTCCGCTGCGGTTCCCGGCATGGAACCCACCCCAGCATCCCGCAAAGCTGCAATTACTTCCGCGTGGGACAGTCCATCTTCTCTAGCGATAAATTGCACTTCCTGGGGGGAAAAAGCATGTAAATGTAAATCAGGAAATTCCTGCTTTATCGTTGCCACCAACTTCAAGTAATAAGGCAAAGATTTACCGTCTATTTTCGCTTTCAGGTTTAATCCCCCCTGCATACAAATTTCCGTTGCACCCCGCCGCACTGCATCCGTGGTTTTCTCAAAAATTTGTGCCCAATCTAACCAGTAAGCACCATCCTCTCCTTCATCCCGGCGGAAAGCACAGAAACTACAGTGCTGTTCGCAAATATTTGTGAAGTTAATATTACGATTAATGACATAGGTAACAGTATCACCAGCTTGCCGTTGTCTAAGTTTATCTGCCGTTTCTTGAATTGCCTCTAAAGCTTGTGGTTCTGTTTGTTTGAGTAATATAATGCCTTCTTCAACAGCCAAATCTTCGCCAGCTAAGGCACGGTTAAGAATTTTATCAATCACGATGCATCCGGGGATACTAAAGTATTAGTATTAATTGTTGCAAAAATCGTGATTACTTTGCCGGGATAGATGGTAAGGGATTATTGTATGTTTTTTTGACCGCCAAGAGGCCAAGGACGCTAAGATAAGAGAGTGAACAGATAAGTTGAGAAATCAAATTCCATCGGCGTTTATCTGCGTTAATTGGTGAGACAGCCCTGCAGGCGGGTTTCCCGACGGCTGGTGTAGGTAGTGTCGGTATTGATTTAGGGTGCAAGTCCGCACTAGCCGTTACGGATGGCGAAACTCATGCTTTTGTGGTCACAGGGTAAATTGCCGGGGTTTGAAACGAGCCTCGTAGACGCTGATGCCTCTAGCTCTACTCCTGATACCCGTAAGCGCAAGCAAACAGGAAGTCAGAAGCAACTAGGGCAAATGAAGCGCCAGAAGTCCAAATCTACTGGTCTGGATGCAAAAACCCAGACCTCAACGAAGTAGGTCTGGGTAGTTTATAAGTCTTCCTCATCGACAAAAAACTCTGCATCATCTTCTAAACGAGCAGTTCTTTTTCTAGTGTCATCTCCACCTAAAAGCGGCTGTAACAAAGCAGTACCAATTATTCCTAAACCTACACTAAAAGCTAATACTAAACCTACAGGAATTTGCACTGATTGAAAGGTGAGAAATTTTAAAGATACAGGGGTAGCGTTTTGCACAGAGAGGATAGCAATAACCACTACCCAGAAAGCAACAATTAGAGATGTGAGAACAATAGCTAGAGATTTCATAATAGTTTGCGGCGGATGGCGTCAGATTAACAACGGATGTAGCGGATAGGTTATTGATAAGTTTTATGAAAAAAACATCCGTTACATCCACTACATAATCCGTTGCAAAATTTAAACTGCTACTGTTCTAGCTTAGCAATTGCGCTCTCCATTGATTGGGTAATTTGATTTACCTTCTCAGGAGAGTTGGTTTCCATGTAAACCCGCACCAAGGGTTCGGTACCAGAAGCACGCAGCAATACCCAGCTACCTTCTGCAAGGTACAGTTTAACGCCATCTTTGCGTCCTACTTCTTTGACGCTGATACCAGCCACTTCACTGGGGGGGTTGCTGGTATATGTATCCATGACAGCAGCTTTGTGGGCTTCTGTGAGGTGCATATCGAGGCGTTTGTTGTACAGCGGTCCGTCGGCTTCAGCGATCGCTTCTTCTACCAGTTGACTGAGGGGTTTACCTTCATAGGCAATTGCCTCTGCCACTAGCATATCTGCCAGGATGCCGTCTTTTTCGGGAATGTGACCGATGACGCTTAAGCCACCGGATTCTTCCCCACCAATTAACACCTCTGTTTCCCGCATCTTTTCGCCGATGTACTTAAAGCCTACGGCTGTTTCGTACAATTGCAAGCCATATTTAGCGGCGAAATTATCCAACAGGTGGGTTGTGGCTACGGTACGGACAATTGCCCCTGATTTGCCTTTATTCTTGATTAAATGACGCGCTAGGACTAGCAGTACAGTGTTGGGAGTCAGAACATTACCTTGTTCATCAACAATCCCAAAGCGATCGCTATCGCCATCGGTTGCTAAACCCAAATCTGCTTTATCATTCTTAACAGATTCAACTAACTCAACTAGTTGTTCTCCCTTGGGTTCTGGCATTCCGCCACCAAACAGCACGTCACGGTAGGTGTGGAAAGCTTCTAATTCGCAGCCACAAGTCTTGAGAACCTCATCCAAATAGCCGCGAGAGGTAGAATAGAGGGCATCGTACTTGACCCTTAACTGGGCGCTACGAATTCGTTCTACATCCAGGAGGCTGTAGATAAATTGCATATAATCCGGCTTGGGGTCAAAGGTAGTAATTTCACCGGAGGGTTTCCCACTGGGTGGTTCATCCGATGCACCTTCAATATTTGCCACAATAGTGTCAGTGATCTCTGGAGTGGCAGGTCCGGCGTAGTCCGGAATATACTTAATCCCACAATAGGGTGCAGGATTATGGCTAGCAGTAAACATTAACGCTCCTGCGGAATTCAGGTGACGAGCGTTGTAAGCAATTACAGGGGTGGGACAATCCCGTTCTGTAATTTTGACATTCCAACCCAAGTCAGCTAAAACTTCCGCTGCTGTCCGAGAAAACTGTTCAGCTAAAAAGCGTGTATCGTATGCTACTAGTACTGGTCTATCTTTACTGTAGGCTGTTTCGAGGTAACTTGCGATTGCACGAGTTACTTTCCGCACATTAGGGAAAGTAAAATCATCAGCAATAATTCCTCGCCACCCATCAGTACCAAACTTGATTTTGCCGGAATTGCTACTGGCGCTCATTTTTTTGCCACTTCCTCCTGTTCATCATTAATACTACAGGAAGCTTCCTGCGAAGTGCGAATAGCCGCAAGTATCCTATAGTGCATTTTCCCTTACTGAACCTAAACAATGTTAACCCTTGGGCGACCCTTTGCCAGTTATCATCTTTGGTCTTTAGTAGCCCCAGCCACCGGGCAGGAACGCTGGCACTGCCAGATGCGACGGGGGTTTATCAAGGCGCGGCAACATGAACCACAAGTTAAACAACTCTTAGCACAAGCTACTATACCGCAAAGAATAGGCATCCTGGCACAAAAAGGTGTATATGAGTTTCATCACCACCGGCAACTGCTCAAGCAGGCAGATGGTGTAGAAAAGGTGGCGCAAATACTCAAGTTAAGCAAAGTCAGTTTGGAAATCCAGCAGCGCGTCCGCCAAATTCTGCAAAACTACCACGATGCACCCTTACTGTTGGGAAAACGGATCATCCAATTAACTCGTGGTGATGAAGGCTTTCCTCAACCAATTATCATTGACCAACAAAATTATTACTTCCGACTCTATGCCGCTATGGACTGCGTTGTGATTGAGTCGGATAGCACTTTGCACATTATAGATTTCAAGACTGGTAAATCAGCTTTTGACCACCGGCAAGCATTGGTGTATTTGCTAGCTGCTCGTTATCTCTACCCACAACAGGAAGCAGTAGCGTCATTTTATAATTTAGAGCGGCGCAAAACCTCAGATTTAATCACACTCACCCCCAGCCAATTAGATGCAGTAGAACATGAGTTGGCGGTTATTGCTGGCAAACATCAGCAGGATTTGCAACATTATCAAGCTAATCCTGGCAAATTCAGCCTGATTTTCCCTGCTAACCCCGGAAATCATTGCCGTTACTGTCCTTTTCATCGCATTTGCGATTTTTCGGCCTCTAAATCCTCTAAATTACGACTGGCAGATAAATCTACTTATCATTGAAATCATTATTATCAAGCGGTTATTGCATTTACAATACTATGTTTATTGCCGTTAAATAACTACGTTTTGATTTATACTCTTTCTGGATGAATAGTCCTATAGCTTGACTACGAATACCTAAAGCTATTACTTCAATATATTTACTTATTTTTTATTAGTAAAATTCAATACATGTTATCGTAAATTTTACAATAAAATAATAAAAATAGCATCTCAATTACGTTATTTTCCTATCTACTTTATAAGTAATGGTTCGTATACAATTAGTAAAAACTGCGATAATTGCCTATTATTAGTGTTATTAATAAAAATTTAAATATTCGTAAACAAAAAATTTATAATCGGAAAAAAAGCGTAAAAATACTGCATAATTAGCTTTATAAACACTCTGTATAGTTTAAGCGAACAGCCTGGATAGCAGACTGATAGCAGCAAAATATCTAGTTGATTTATCTTAAACAGCTAGATATTCTACATCTACTCTGAGTTTTTTCGGCTTCAGTAATTAGTCAATACTGAAGTAATTTCACTTGCTAACTTGTGTTCTCTACCTATTTAATAAACCCTTGGAGAGCCTGATGACTTACTCATTTGCATCAGATAAATATCCTTTGCCTAGTGTTTCAGATTTAGATATTCTAGAAGCATCTAATGAAGAAGATAAAAATCCATTTTGTGCCCAGAAAGTTCATTCCCTGGCAGCTTTATGGGCAAGAAAATACTTCGTTGCTGTTAATAGTCACGAGGATGAATGGCAACTAGCAAATGCTGCAACTGTGGCGGAAGTTACTTCATCTGTTGGCTTGACTTACACTGCTAATAAACTCAGTCAAAATCTGAATTTAGCAAGTGCCCAAGCTTGGTCTTTGACGGAGAATCTGCTATCCCAAGAAATTCGTCGTCATGGTATTAACCCAGAGTTAGTCAATCCTCTAGAAATTGCCGCCGACACACGAGCTTTATTTGAGGGTGCATTTAAAGCTTATGTGGAACGTGCTACCCCAGCCCATCTATCTGTAGCGGTGGGGAGGAATATTGGTCAAGTGCGCTCTAAATATACTAGTGTTGACCCCCGTGCCATTGGCTTTGTCAGTATGCAGTTTCACTACACGGGACAAAAATTGCTAGAGTTTCTGTCACCTTTAGAACAAAAGTTGTTTGCACCTTACCTCAAGGTGATGGACGACCACATGTATATGCCTTTACCAGCAGCCTACGCAGCCGCAGCCAAGCATGACTACTACTCCCCAGCGATCCTAGCAGTGCGGCGTCTTCTACCCATCAGTAGCAAAATTGCTGAGGTAGTTTGCGCTCGTGTTATCCGCCAACATCCTAATTATCAAGCCTACAGCGGCAACCTGAACAATCCCCAGGTAAAAATTTCCAGTATCCGTGATGTGGAGATGTTTCAAGTTTACCTGTGCGTTTGTGTACTAGAAGACAGCATTCGCTCCGTGCAGAGAGAATTGTTTCCCCTGTGCGTCATGCTGTATCCTAAGTTGCAAGTACGCTGGATATTAGTACAGCAAATGATTTCTCAGATGAGTTGGGAAATTAAAGACCGCTTACCTGTGGATGATGTGACTGTGTTTTTACCTTACTTGCGTACTTTTGCAGATATGTTTTCCCATCAGGTCTTTGAAAAAAATCCCTAAGTCATATCAATAGCAAGCGCCAACTCATAAAGCCTTCGTCTTGCAACCCTAGTGGCTATTGCTAACTGACGGCTAGCTTGCGATCGCGATATCCCCTGAGACATCAACTGTTTTAACTCCGCTTTTAATTGTTCTTCCGTCAGTTGCGGTTGTGTCGGGGGAGTTCCCGCTACCACCAGGGTAAATTCCCCTTGGGGTTCTATAGCGCTATAGTGCAAAATTGCCTGTGCAATCGTTCCCCGCCAAAACTCTTCATGTAACTTAGTTAACTCCCGCCCTAAGACAATTTGGCGTCCATCACCCAAAGTTGCTGCTAAATCTTGTAAAGTTTGCCGCACACGATGAGGAGCTTCGTATAAAATTATCGTCCGATACTCCGTGGTTAAAGCTGACAGTCGTTCCGCTCGTTCCTTACCTTTGGTAGGTAAAAACCCTTCAAATGCAAACCTATCTGTTGGTAGTCCCGCTGCACTCAAGGCTGTAATAGCTGCACTCGCACCCGGAATCGGGACTACTGATATCCCTTGGGTGACGCAAGCTTGGACTAATTCATATCCGGGGTCGGAAATTAAGGGTATACCCGCATCAGTAACCAGGGCTATTGCCTTACCATCAGTTAACTGCTGCAATAATTCTGGAGTGCGACTGCTGCGGTTGTGGTCATGGTAACTAGTTTGTGGCGTTTTAATTTGGAAGTGCTGTAACAGTTTACCCGTGTGACGTGTATCTTCCGCTGCAATCACATCCACCGTTTGCAAAATCCGCACCGCTCGAAAAGTCATATCTTCCAGATTACCAATAGGTGTAGCGACGACGTAGAGTGTTCCTGATTTTGCTTCATTTGACATGGGGATTAGGTAATGGGTAATGGGTAATGACTAATGACCAATAACTAATGACTAATGACTAATGACTAAAAAAGCTTTATTTGTCGGTTTAGTAACGCTGGATCTGATTTACCTGGCTGAGTCTGCTCCCAAAAATAATCAGAAAATTGTCGCTTCTGACTATAGCGTTGCGGCGGGGGGTCCAGCAACTAATGCTGCTGTGACGTTCAGTTACTTGGGAAATCAGAGTACAGTGCTGGGTGTGGTGGGTTCACATCCGATAACGCAATTAATCCGAGCCGATTTAGCAACTTCCAATGTAGCGATCGCTGACTTGAACCCTAGCGCTATAGAACCTCCACCAGTGTCTTCGATTATTGTTACCCAAACCACGGGAGAGAGGGCTGTAGTTTCCATCAATGCGGTGAAGACACAAGCTAGCAGTGCAACTATCCCAGGAGAGATTTTGCAGCAGGTGGATATTGTATTAATTGACGGACATCAGATGGAGGTGGGAGGAGCGATCGCTCAAATGGCAAAAGCGAAAAATATCCCTATAGTTATTGATGGTGGTAGTTGGAAGCCTGGATTTGAGAAATTATTACCCTACGTAGATTTTGCGATTTGCTCAGCAAATTTTTATCCTCCTGATTGTCAAAATTCCACTGAAGTGTTTGCCTATCTGCGACAATTCGACATTCCCCACATCGCCATCACCCACGGAGAACAAGCGATAGAGTATCTCACTCAGGGAGAAACTGGCAGTGTAGATGTGCCAAAAATTCAAGCTGTAGATACACTAGGTGCAGGAGATATTTTTCATGGAGCTTTTTGTCATTACATACTGAGGGATAATCTCACCAATGCATTGACTGCAGCGGCTGAAGTTGCTTCTGATGCTTGTAAATTTTTTGGTACTCGTCGTTGGATGCAGATGTAATAGTAGAGACACTGATATTTGAGAATTACATGAAAGACCTACAAACAATTCTGAAGTTAGCGCGTACTGTTGGTTGGGAAGCAGCAGATATCCTGCGCTCTTATTACCGGATGTCTGATGATCAGAGTCAGTTAAACATTCAAGACAAAAAAGAAGGTCCTGTTACCGCTGCAGATATTGCTGCTAATCATCATATTTTAGAAAGGTTACAAACCACTCTAGTGGATGAAGATTTTGGCTACTTAAGCGAAGAAACCTACAAAACTGGCAATAGTAGACTGAATAATCAGTGGGTATGGATTATTGACCCCTTGGATGGGACGCGGGACTTTATTGACAAAACTGGGGACTACGCACTGCACATCGCTTTAACCTATCAAGGAAGTCCGGTACTATCGGTGGTGGGAGTACCAGAGGCGCAAAAATTGTACTATGCTACCAAAGAAGGCGGTGCTTTTGTCGAAACTAGGGAAGGAAGTATTCAGCAGGTGCAAGTTTCCCAGCGCGATCGCATCGAAGATTTTACCCTAGTAGCTAGTCGCAGCCATCGCGACCAACGACTGAATAAATTACTAGAAAAGCTCCCTTGTAAAAATCAGAAATTTGTTGGTAGCGTTGGCGGTAAAATAGCCAGTATCGTTGAACAACAAGCGGATATTTACATTTCGCTTTCCGGTAAATCTGCCCCTAAAGATTGGGATATGGCAGCACCGGAATTGATTCTCACCGAAGCTGGGGGAAACTTCACCCACTTTGATGGTACAGCTTTAGAGTACAACACTGGTGATGTCAATCAGTGGGGTGGTTTGTTGGCTAGCAATGGTCATTGTCATCAGGTACTGTGTCAGCAATTAGCAACCAATCTAGCAGAGATAGATAATAATTCCTAATTTAGCCTTGCTGAATTCGGAGATAAGATGCTCTGGGAATTTTTCGCTTAACCCAGAACTTTATAGAGACGTTACATGTAACGTCTCTGTTGAATAACCATGTGTCCTATCTGAAATCATGGGATTTTCTGGTGTAGCTGCTGAGTTAAGGTCAACTAAAACAATTTAAAGGGGTGATGCCCGTGAAACGTGCGGTAATCTTTATCTTACTATTCTTAACCACAATAGGATGGGTTTTATTTACTCATCGTCATCACTTGATGCTACCAGGTTCTAATTGGTGTGCTGGAGTAGGATATCTACCAGACAACCGTCCTACTGAGACTATCCATGCTGTTCATGTTACAGCTAAACCGTGGCGGGGTGAGCATCATGTTTACGGGATTTTTGAACTAGATGAACAAAAAGTTCCCCCCGGTCAACCAGTGATTGTCCGAGTCAGTGGTGCGGCTAAATACTGCACAACAACCAACCCTGTGGGGAATAAATTTAGAAATATAGAAGCTCCAGAAGGCTACTACCTATCGAGACATTATATTCGCACGCGCACAGGTTTTTGGGTGACTTTACTAGGACAAAGAGGGAAACTCAAGCAACCGCAGAATTGGACGCTGACTTACACAAAGTGAGAAAGGGACAAGGACACGGATGAAACGGAGGACACCGGGGAAATGAATTCCCATTACCCTAACCCATCCATCATCCGTGTACCCGTGATATAAGTGTCTACCCCATTACCCTAACCAATCCATCATCCGTGTACCCGTGATATAAGTGTCTACCCCATTACCCTAACCCATCCATCATCCGTGTACCCGTGATATCAGTGTGTACCCCATTCCCCATACCTGATAAGTACCTCTTATGGAGAATATTTATCTTTATGTGTCAATACCTCTTGACGTTTTGTAACAATATTGTTAAATTTATTTACATAAGTTAACAAGCCAGAGCAGCAATCGG
>JAYKJH010000164.1:0-42455 GCA_035285345.1 Nostocaceae cyanobacterium
TTAAAGTCAATGATTTTGCAGCTAATCGTCCCACGTCCTCTTTCCTTTGCGCTCTTACAGCTATTTATCTCAGTTAACTCTAGTGTCCCATAATATGGGTGCTTTACTTACGCCATGCTGTACTAGAGAGAAATAGCAAGGCTTAACAGAAACATTAGTTGGTGATTTTAGTACGGTTGACAATTTTTGCAAGCCGTAAATATTCCTTTAAAGAGAAACACAGATAAACCATCTGTGTTTCTAATTTTCCCGCTTACTAGTTCTTATATTAATTGAATGTATCTTGGGTCATGAATCGTACTCATTCCGCCAATATGAGTGCGATGCTGATAATATCCCAAAAAAAAATATTTTGGCTATTTACATCATGGAATTGCTTTGGAAATGGTGAGTTATAAAACCAAAAAAAATCCCCCGGTAAAGATTACCAGGGGAGAGATGAAGAACACGAAACCTTAACCAACACTCAACAAAGCACGTTGCTGAGATTTCGTGACCTTCACCTGACCGTCATCATCAATATCGACCATAGCAGTGTCACCTTGGGAAACTTCACCCGCTAACATCGCTTCAGCGAGGGAATCTTCCAATAAACTAGTTAAAGCCCGACGTAATGGTCTAGCACCGTAGCTGGGGTTGTAGCCTTCTTGTAAAACTCGGTCTTTGAAGGCTTGGGAAACTTCTAAATATATTCCCTGTTCCACCAGACGGGTAGAAATATCCCGTAACATGATGTCCGCAATTTGCTGTACTTCGTCTCTCTTCAGTTGGGTGAAGACGATGATGTCATCTAGACGGTTGAGGAATTCTGGACGGAAGAAATTCTTCAGCTCCTCCTGAAGTAAATTGCGGATGCGGTTGTAGGTAGCTTCCGCTTCATTATCTGCCAACTCGAAGCCAATACCACCGCCACCTCTTTCAATTACTCTCGAACCAATGTTTGAGGTAAGAATAATCAAGGTGTTCTTGAAGGATACCACCCGACCTTTAGCATCGGTGAGACGACCATCATCAAGAATTTGCAGCAGCATATTGAATACATCGGGGTGTGCTTTCTCTATTTCGTCGAACAGCAGCACTGTGTAGGGTCGGCGTCGCACGGCTTCCGTGAGTTGCCCGCCTTCGTCGTATCCTACAAAACCTGGAGGCGAACCAATCAGCTTGGAAACGGTGTGACGTTCCATGAATTCCGACATATCCAAGCGAATCATGGCATCCTCGGCACCAAACAGGTAGGAAGCCAAGGTTTTTGCTAATTCTGTCTTACCTACGCCTGTAGGACCTGCGAAAATAAAGCTAGCAATTGGTCTGTTGGGGTTCTGTAAGCCAACCCGTGCCCTCCGGATAGCACGAGAAACAGCCGTGACGGCGTTGTGTTGACCAATAACCCGTTCGTGTAGGGTGTCCTCCAGATGCAACAGCAACTCAGACTCAGATTCTGTCAGCTTGCTGACGGGTACACCAGTCCAAGCAGCGACGATTTGAGCAATGTCTTCCTCGTCTACTACTGGGGTATTGACAAAATTATCGATTTGTGTATCTCTAAGTTTGGCTTCTAGTTCCAACTCTTTGTCCCGCATTTTGCCAGCCTTGTCAAAATCTTGGGCTTTGACGGCTTCTTCTTTGGCTTTAGTAACACTAACTAACTCTCGCTTCAGTTCGCGATTTGCACCGGCTTGGGTGTTCCGCAGACGCACGCGAGAACCAGCCTCGTCAATCAAGTCGATGGCTTTGTCTGGCAAGAAGCGATCGCTAATATAACGGTCAGACAACTTAGCTGCAGCTTCGAGTGCCGCATCGGAAATTTTCACTCGGTGGTGTTGCTCGTAGGCAGAACGCAAGCCGTGTAAAATCTCGATGGTATCTTCCACTGATGGTTCACCCACCATCACAGGTTGGAAGCGACGTTCTAAAGCTGCATCTCGTTCAATGTGCTTGCGGTATTCATCCAAGGTAGTGGCACCCAAACACTGCAACTCACCTCGCGCTAATGCCGGTTTGAGCAGGTTAGCAGCATCCATACCACCTTCCACACCACCTGCACCAATTAAAGTGTGGATTTCATCTATCACCAGGATGATATTTCCGGCGCTGCGGATTTCATCCATAATTTTCTTCAGCCGCTCTTCAAATTCTCCCCGGAAGCGGGTTCCAGCGATGAGCAAGCCCATATCCAGACTAATAACCTGCCTGTCGAAGAGATTTTCCGGGACATCTTGGTTAGCAATGCGTTGTGCTAAACCTTCGGCGATCGCGGTTTTCCCTACACCCGGTTCACCAACCAACACAGGGTTATTTTTTGTGCGTCGTCCCAAAATTTGCACAACCCGTTCAATTTCCTTGCTGCGACCAACTACAGGGTCGAGTTTACCTTCTGCAGCCAATCTAGTTAGGTTTGTACCAAATTCTTCTAATGTTAAAGTTTTGCTGGGCTTTCTCAGACTGCTGCTACCTGCGGATACAGGTGTTACATCTCCCAAAGCACGAATCACAGCCGTCCGGACTTGAGAGAGGTCAACATTAAGGTTTTCCAAGACTTTGACAGCTACACCTTCACCGGCTTCAGTCAATCCTAGGAGTAAGTGTTCAGTGCCAATGTAGTTGTTGCCCAAATTGCGAGCTTCTTTAAATGCCTGCTCGAATATCATCTTAACTTTAGGCGTAAAGGGAATTTCCGAGGGGACAAACCCACTACCCCGACCAATAATTTTTTCGATTTCGTTGCGTGCATCTTTGAGGGTAACACCCAAGTCGCTCAGCACCTTGGCAGCAACCCCTGTTCCTTCTCCGATTAACCCTAGGAGAATTTGCTCGGTTCCTACGAAGTTATGCCCCAGGCGTCTTGCTTCTTCCTGAGCGAGCATAACTACTTTGATTGCTTCTGAAGTGAAGTATTCAAACATCGTGGGTTTCCTGCTCCCTTGCTGCTTGGACTATGGGTGAAGCAGCATTCACCCCTACATAAACTTTTATGTAGTCTTGTAGATAATCTATCTCTCTTATAGGGTAAATGCAGTGAGGAGATCCGTAAGTGCTAAGGTGTGGTTGCCCCCATTAGAGAAATCCGAAATAGAACTCCGGGGCAATGTCAGGTTCTTGCCAATAACATGAGGTCTATATTATAAAGGATAAATTACCAAGTTTTTGTTGGTTCATCATATTTATATATATTTTTTGGTTTGTCAATAAGTATTTTTTTATCAATGATTAATTTAGGGATAGCATCTGTAAATAAATAATTCCTGTCTATCTGTAAGCATAATTTATCCACAATTTTTGCTCACTTTTTAGTTCAGTTTTTGCTCATTGACCGGCGCATAACCTGCGAAAGACTGAACTACAGAGTGAGCAAAACAATGAGCTATAACTTCCATCTAGATGTTTTACATTGCAAAAAACAGGCAGCAAATACTAGATGCTAGCTGTCGTCAAGGTAGCACTGGTAATTAGTTGCATCAACCAGTCACAATGATTTCTTTACCTTTTGCCTTCTAGATTTTTGCTGCTGTAGTGGACGCTAATTCTGCAGATTTGTAAGAAGATGAACAACAAACTTTTAACAGGTGCCAGAAAAATCTTGTTCTTAGAAATAGCTAAACATCGCCAGATATCTCAAGCGCAGTTGTGTGCTTTAACCTGTGCGCGAGGTGGTGATATACAGCGATTAAATCATCATTTAATGGGCTTAGAACATGAAGGGTTTATCGAAATAGTTCATCGTGGTAAGCGCGGTAAATATCAGTACAGAATTACCAAAGGTAAGGGAGAAAAGATGCGGGAATATTTGTGGGAAAGTGAACCAGCAGAAAATCCCTGCCAAAAAATGCTTTTCACCTTAGCTCAGATACCTCTAGAATTTAGCTAAGGACTGGCTTATACAGTTTAACGAATAACAGCGGTGCAAGACCCATTAAAGCAGCGGTCTTGCACCGCTGTTTTCCTTTCGGTGTCAAGGTGGGGAAAACCGACACTGAATTGTTCAGGACTTGCAGACGCTAGTCTTAACTCCGGTAGATTAGAATAATACCAGAAGCAACCGTAAGAGCTACTGAGTGGGGTAACTCACGTTAAATATAAGAAACATGGGATTCTTTGACTCTGATATAGTACAGCAAGAAGCAAAACAGCTATTTGAGGATTATCAAGCCCTCATCAAGCTGGGGGGGAGCTACGGCAAATTTGACCTCGAAGGCAAAAAACTGTTTATTGAGCAAATGGAATCGATGATGGAGCGCTATCGGATATTTATGAAGCGCTTCGAGTTATCAGAAGATTTCACAGCCCAAATGACTGTTGAGCAGTTGAAAACTCAACTCAGTCAGTTTGGTGTAACCCCCCAGCAAATGTTTGACCAGATGGAATTAACTTTGCGGCGGATGAAAGCCGAATTAGACAACCAAAAATAATCAACTGCTGAGTACTGGTTGTAAGTTATGAGTTCACTGTAAACTTAGTTATTTTTTCTAACGCCACAGGCTTGACTTTGCACAAGCTGTTGCTGGTTTTTCAGATCAATCCTAGAGCCTATCTACGGAATTTATTAGTAAAACACAACAACATCATCCCATCCCTGGGCAACGCCTTGCAGAACTCACAACTCACAACTTGTAACTTTAATCCGAGGACTTTGGACGCTCAAACTGTGAAATGGGCTTGAAGTTCTCTACAGGTGTATTGCGTAAAGCACGGCGCATAAAATCACCCCAAATAGGAGCCACTACAGTACCACCAGTGGCACCATAAGCCAAAGTCCGGTTGTTATCCCTTCCTACCCACACAGCGGTTGATAGCTGAGGTACGAAGCCGACAAACCAAATATCCTTTTCCGAGGAGGTTGTCCCCGTTTTGCCAGCGGCTGGACGACCAATTTGGGCTTCTTTGCCAGTACCGCTACTAACTACTGTTTGCATCACATCAGCAGTAGCAGCAGCAGCCCAAGGTTCTAGAACTAGTTGGGGTTTGGGAGTATTATCCAACAATACATTACCGCTACTATCAGTCACGCGGGCGATGATCGTAGTCGGAGACTGCCAACCATAGTTAGCAATGGTAGCAAAAGCGCTAGCCATTTCTAGCGGTGTGACGCCGATCGCACCCAGAGGTAAAGAAGTTACAGGTTCCATTGGACTCATAATCCCCAAGGTGCGGCAAATTTCGATGACTCGATTCAATCCCACTGCCTTACCAAGTTTAATTGCTGGGATGTTGCGGGAAACTGACAGAGCGTAGCGAATTGACATTTGTCCGCCGAAACCACCATCGTAGTTTCTCGGTCTGTACCAACCGTTACCATCACGATAGCTGACTGGGGTATCGTAAATAATGCTGTTAGGCGCATATTTCCCAGTAGCAAAAGCCGCATAGTAAACAAAGGGCTTAAAAGCAGATCCGGGTTGCCGTCGTGCTTGAATAGCACGGTTAAATTCGCTAGCTTTGGAATCTACACCACCGACGATGGCTTTGACAAAGTGGGTGCGTGGATCGACAGCCGCTAGAGCAATTTGGTTGTTATATATACCCCGCCGTTCCAGGATATAGTGCCAGCGACTGATGGTTCTTTCCGCCATCAGCTGGAAATCTGTATCCACCGTCGTTTGTACCCGCATTCCGCCTTTGAGCAGCGTCTCCCTACCGAATTTCTTCGCTAACTCGGCAGACACGGCGTTGGTAACATAAGGTAGGGCACTGCCTTGGAAAGAGCGAATTGAACCAAGTTTAATTTTTTCGTTACGGGCATCGTCGTGTTCTTTTTGGGTAATCCAACCCAAAGCCAGCATCCGATCCAAAACTTGCTTTTGTTGCTCTTTTGCCAGCTTCATACTCGCAAACGGACTGTAATCTTCTGGGGCTTGGATCAACCCCGCCATCATCGCCGCTTCTCCGAGGGTTAAATGGGTAACAGACTTCCCAAAGTAGGTGCGGGAGGCCGTTTGTGCCCCGTAATTGTTATGACCCCAATACACTTGATTGAGGTACATTTCTAAAATTTCGTCTTTAGTCAGAATTTGCTCTAAGCGAATCGCTAGTACACCCTCAGCCAGTTTGCGGCTAACAGCACGTCTGCGAGACAGAAACAGGTTTTTTACCAACTGCATGGTGATGGTGGAACCACCTTCCCTTACCCCACCTGTTTTCCAGTTGACTAATAAAGCCCGACCCACACCTGTGGGGTTAATGCCGTGGTGCTGGTAAAAGTGGCTGTCTTCAATCGCCAGTACTGCCCGTTTCAGATGCGGCGATATTCTATCGTAAGGTATAACTTCTCGGTTGGCTTCCCCGTGGACGCTGGCTAACAGTTTACCTTTAATGTCGTAAATGTAGGATGTTTCCGAGGGAAAATAATTCCGTAGCATCCGGACATCAGGGAGATTACGGAAACTAACTGCTAAGCCAACTAGTCCCCCAGCTACAATAGAACTACCTAGCATAATGATTGCCAGGAGAGTACCGCCAGTTACCTGACTGACTCCTTGAACAAATTCCAAGCCAGGCGATAGTTGACTTTTAGATTTTTTATCTTCAAAGGTGCTAGACGACACGGCGTGTTCACTTCCTCATTGGTAAAGCTAGCTGCAATTTTTTTAGCGCTAAAAGGCGGCGAATTTTTTGCAATTATAGTAGTTTGGCAGTTCAGTCATTGAAAAATTGCCAAAGAGTATAACTAACTCTGATTCAACAGTGCAAATCATAGATAATAGTCAATGTATAAGTATGGCGCAAAATTTCTCCTGGCTGCGTAGAGGCGTAGTTGAAATTTTTCCTGACAAGAGCGATTCTCAAAGTGACATTGAAAGTCTAGAACAACGCTTGACAACCTGTAATCGACCTTTGCGGGTGAAGTTGGGTATTGACCCCACCGGGAGTGAAATTCACCTGGGTCATAGCATTCCCGTCCGAAAATTGCGGGCTTTTCAAGATGCTGGTCATACAGCAGTTTTAATTATTGGTGATTTTACAGCTCGGATTGGCGATCCAACAGGTAAATCTGAGGTACGTCGTCAGCTTTCTCCAGAGGAAGTAGACCATAATGCCCAGACCTATCTTGACCAAGTGCGTCCTATTTTGGATTTTGACACACCGGGGAGATTAGAAATACGTTACAACTCGCAATGGCTGTCTGAATTAGATTTGGGAAAAATTTTAGAACTCCTCTCTACTATGACAGTGGGGCAGATGTTGGCGAAAGAAGGTTTTGCTGAACGTTACAAAAAAGAGAATCCCATATTTCTCCATGAATTTCTATATCCTTTAATGCAAGGCTTTGATTCGGTTGCGGTACAAGCTGATGTGGAATTGGGAGGAACAGACCAAAAGTTTAACATTGCTGTCGGGCGAGATTTACAACGTCATTTCGGTCAACAACCCCAATTTGGTTTGTTATTACCAATTTTAATTGGTACCGATGGCTTACAAAAAATGTCTAAGTCTCTCGGTAACTATGTTGGATTATCGGAACATCCATCCCAAAAGTATCAGAAGCTGCAACAAATCCCCGATAACCTCTTAGAACAGTATTTTGAACTGCTGACGAATTTACCTCTCGATACCCTACCAGAAAATCCTCGCGATCGCCAAAAAATGCTGGCACGAGAAGTTGTCAGGCTGTATCATGGCGAACAAGCAGCCCAAGAGGCAGAAAAAGTCAGCACCTCTGGTGGTCAACAGGGTGCCATACCGGAATTTTCCCTCAAGAGCGTCGAGTTTCCCGCGAAGTTGGCTGTTGTCCTCAAAGTTAGTGGTTTGTGCAAAAGTAATAAGGACGGTCGCGACAAAATCGCTGGTGGTGCTGTGCGCTTAGATAGCGATCGCATCACTGATGTAGATGCAAATTTTGTCTGTCCCGAAGATTTGCAAGGTAAAGTTTTACAAGTCGGGAAAAAACAATTTGTCCGTTTAGTACCGTAAACATGGAATGGGGATGAGGAACTAGGAAAGAAATTATCCCCATTCCCATCCCTCATCCGTGTATCCGTGATCTCAGTGTGTGCCCCATTCCCTAACATGTCACCAGAAACACGTATTATTGTTCCGCTTGATGTTCCGGACTTGCAATCAGCCATAGCTTTGGTGGAGGAACTCCCACAGGTCAGCTTTTGGAAAGTGGGTCTGGAATTATTTACTAGCGCAGGTCCGCAAATTTTCCAAGAACTCAAATCTCGACAAAAGCGGATTTTCCTGGATTTAAAATTTCACGATATCCCCAACACCGTCGCTGGTGCTTGTCGCTCAGCAGCGCGTTATGGTGTGGATTTACTGACGGTTCATGCTGCTGCTGGTCAAGATGCTCTCTCCTTGGCTGTCAAAGCCGCACAAGCAGGTGCCCAGGAAAACAATGTCCCTCCTCCCAACATTATTGCGATTACGCTGCTGACAAGCATTTCGGCGCGACAGTTGGCTTTTGATTTACATGTGCCGTTAGAATTGCCAGAATACGTCTTGAAAATGGCTCTTTTGGCACAGTCCGCTGGGTTAGCAGGGGTGGTATCCTCCCCCCAAGAAGTGCAACAATTGCGACAAACCTGTGGTGATAAGTTTCTCTTAGTGTGTCCAGGAATACGTCCTAGTTGGGCGGTTAAAGGCGATCAAGCGCGATCGCTTACCCCAGCTGAAGCAATCAAAGCTGGTGCAGATTACCTGGTCATTGGACGTCCGATTACCGCTACAGCTTCTAAGAGCGATGCTTGGGCTAGAATTTGTGATGAGTTAGCGGCTGTGGTATGAACTCAGAAGTCAGGAGGATAAATTATTTTTGCTGGCTCCTGGCTTGTAGCTTGTCACTAGTGATATCCGATTATCCAGCATTCCCGCAGTACCTCACTGACCAGCCCTCTTCTCCATCTCAGAGGGCTGTTTGTACTGATAGGGATTTTGAAATATTAATTACTAAGATGTTGCGTGATTTACCAGGATATACCAACCGAGTCACTCAACGCGCTCGCCGTCTTGACGATAAGAGTAATATTTTTAGCTATATGATTGTTGCTGGTCGTCCGGAATTTAAACCTCTACCCCTCAACCTTGGTTCATCGCTTCCCCAGACATCCGCTAATAATAATGATGATGTAAAACAAGTATTTTTTACCACTTTAGAGCGGCAATATACCAGTGGGAAAATAGTACAATTACAGCAATTTCATTGGCTATTTTTAACTAGAACAGACCGTGGTTGGCAGTTAGTAATGATGTTTTCCCAAACAGGTTTTGGTTCAACAAATCCCATCAACCAACCGCCTACACCACCACGGGATAGTAGTAATGGTACTATAGCTCAAGCTATTAACACTTGGTTGCTTAATTGTAATGCAGGAAGTGTAAGGATAAATGTTGATAATTATCACCAGATGAATTAGTAAAAAACTTAAATCATTAAAACATCTTCGTAAATATCTGGCATTGTCAGGGTTAAGCTTACTGAGGTTAATTTTAAATCATCTCCCTTAGCAAAGATTTCTAGTGACCAATTACCTTTATCATCTTGACGATAAACTTCTACTTTGATTTCATCTTGGGAAATTAAGACATATTCCCTTATACCAATTTTATGTGAAGCTGCACATTATCGCCTTCAGGCTGCAAGCCTGGGGATATATACAGCCTGTGGTGTCCGGGTAATAATGTGCATCTTCATATAGAGTTATACATCCCTTCTTTACTCATTATCACCTGCCTTTAGGAAATGCTTTTTTTACTAGACTTTCTTGTTCTCGGTGCTATAGTATGCCGATTTACACCAAAATATTCAGCCGCTGCTGACATGTCAAGAGATAGTAAACTATCATCTCCTAAATCTTGTATGATTGCAGGCTTAGATGGCTTGATATCTAGAGTTTTGATAAGTTCTGAGGCTACTGCTTTAGCTAAAAAGGGTGGAACTGAATTTCCAATTTGTCGAAATCCATGCCATTTTGTAACATGAAATCTGAACCAATCAGGATAAGAATGTAACCGTGCAGCTTCACGCACAGTTATACATCTGGGGATAAATGGATGGATGGGTCTAGCAGAAGTAAAAGCTCCTCTATTACTAGCAGTTCCTGCTCGCAGTGTATTACATACTCCTTCATGGTCAAGTTTATAAAAGCGGCTGATAGGTTCGGTTTTACCAGCAGGAGTAGACTCAAATCTTTTGATAGATGTTAGTGTATGTTTTGTTCTTAAACTTGATGTTAGCATTCTAGAATCATATCTACGCTCATAAGAATAATCGTTTTCTATGTAACATAAACCTCGAAGTTGTCTACCATAATCACTTGGTTTACCAAAATCTGTAATTACCCAGTCTCTTGCGGATAATTCTCTGTAGTTTTCTACTTCAGGTAAATCTTGCAAAGCATCCCAAACAGTAGGGCTGAATGGAATTTGATTAGAAAAATTTGAGTGATTTATTTTAGCAGGCTTAGTAATAGGAATGGGATACTTTGGCAAGTTAATATCATGACGACAACCTAACAAAAATAATCTTTCCCGATTCTGTGGTACACCATATTCAGCAGCATTTAAGACCTGGAATTCTTGGCGTACTTTGTACCCATTCTCCTCAAACTGATTAATAATTTCTGTAAGAAACTGTTTGTGCTTACCAAAAGTCATCCCTTTGACATTTTCTAAAACAAATAGCTTGGGTTGTAGTTCTAAAACTAAGTTAATATAATGAAAAACTAACAGATTTCTCGAATCATCAAAAGAACGTTTACCTATCAGTGAAAAACCTTGACAGGGTGGACCACCAAACACAACATCGATGTCTTGATTACCAATAGAGGAATTATTTCTAATCTCTTCATCTGTAATATCTACAACACTTTTACAAAGTATGCTCCAAAAAGGAAAATTATATTTATGTGTCGCACAATGAATCGGGTCAATTTCAACAGATGCTAGCACGTCAAACCCCGCTTGTTCAAAACCAAGGGTCATCCCACCCGCACCAGCAAATAAATCTACAGCGATAGGTCTTTTTTGTATATTAATATCAATCATTTTGACTCTTTCGCACTATATTTTTTGGATTTATTATCTAAGAATTAGGTAAATTTTATATGATGTAATCCTATATTTTTTTCTTTGATTATATAGCAGTCCGTGGAGGATTCGTAAACGCCAAGATTCCCGACAACTTCTGCGAAGTCGGGAATCTGAACAGCTACAGTTTGTAAATCAAATAGGATTGCTATAGTTGCTCATAGAAAGAGAATTAATCTATATCAATGGTCAAGAGTAAAGCGTCAATTGTTTATCGTTCCCAGGTTTAACCGGTCAGGTCTGGGAGGTTATACCTCCCGTTGTGCAAGATGTGAATATATATCAATGGTTAAAAAGGGTCAATTGTTACAAAAAATCAATAACCCTTGACTAATGACTAATGACCATTGACAAAATTTCTTTTGCAGCGCGATCGCACACCCCTACACCTCCTAAACAGCGTTGCATTTCTTGATAATTTGCCAAGGTTTGCTGTTTATGACTAGGATTCAGCAATAAATCTAAGGATGCTTGGATAATGTTCTCTGGAGTTGCTTTCTCTTGAATAAACTCCGGTACAATTTCCCGCATCACCACCAGATTCACAGGGGAAGCAAAAGGTATAGAAATTTGCAATATTTTCCGTGCTACCCACATGGTAAAGGGGTGAATTCGGTAAAGAATCACCTGGGGTACGTTTAATAAAGCTAACTCCAGGTTAACTGTACCGCATTTAGTAATTGCCAAATCCGCCGCCGCTAGAACTTCCTGGGTTTTTCCGGAAACAACCGTCGCTTGCAAACCATAACTTTTTATCGCCTGTTCCATAGCTTCGCGGTAAATTTCCAGAGATAGAGGTATCCAGAAATGTACATCTGATAATTTCGCCTGGATTTGTTGAGCGGCTTGAAATATTACTGGTAACAAGGATTTAATTTCCTGGTGTCGGGAAGCTGGTACTAAAGCAATTGTCTTCGCTTCCTGAGAAATACCTAGTTTTTTTCTTGCTTCTTCCCGCGTTGGGGAATTTTGCATCCGGTCAACCAGGGGATGTCCCACCCAGCTAACTTTCACCCCTTTGTCTTGGAAGTAACGCGCTTCTTCGGGAAATATTGCTAATAATTTATCAGTAATTTCAACTAGTTTTCGACTATTGCCAGCAACAAATTTATTGTGATTACTTACCCACAATTGGGGAGCGATGTAATATAACACTGGCACTTTTGGGAGATTCCGGCGCAGATAACTGCCAATTCCTAGATTAGGTCCCATGTAGTCAATTAAAACTACGATATCTGGGGGATGTTTCTTGAGGTAGGCGATCGCTCGTCGTTGGACTTGTAAAGTAGGTAATACAAAAGGCAGAGATTCCAGCAACCCAAAGGAACCAATACCGCTGGTATTTCCCAAAATGGTCGCCCCTGCGGCTGCCATTTTTTCCCCACCCAGTGCCACAATTTCCACATCCAACCCAGTAGTTGCTGCTTGACCCAAAAGGGCAGTAACTAGCAGCGACCCTTGTAAGTCGCCGGACACTTCACCAGTACTAATAAATATCCGCATGGTTTTATTTAGGGAATGGGTAATGGGGCATAGATAAAATCATGTCCTCTGTTCCCCCAACCCTATTCCCTATTCCCTAATCCTCACTTCCAGATTTCTGCAACTTACCGGGAGTCAATTTGCGCCTACCTTCCATTTGGGACAGATGGAGGAAGCGCAGCAGGTGTTGTAAATATTCATTTTCTGGTAACATTTCCATTTGTTCGATGGCTTCATTGAAGGTTAAGCCAGAACGATACAGTAAGCGGAAGGCTTTTTTCAGGAGTTGCAAATCTGTGGGAGTGAACCCAGCACGTTTGAGTCCAATCAGGTTTAGAGTTCTAACCCGCGCCGGATTACCTTCGACAGTCATATAAGGAGGGACATCGCGGTCGATGCGTGCCATACCGCCAATCATAGCGTGTCTACCAATATGCACAAACTGGTGGACGCCCAAAACCCCACTCAGCCTTGCTCGTGACTCGATATGCACGTGACCAGCTAAGGCTACGCCATTAGCAATTACCACAGAGTCTTCAATTACACAGTTATGTCCCACATGGACGTAAGCCATCAGTAAGTTACCATTACCGATGTGTGTTGCTTCCCCTACACCAGTGGCACGGTTGATGGTAACGTACTCCCGAATCAAGTTATTGTCACCAATCTTGACTGCAGTGGGTTCACCAGCATACTTTAAATCCTGGGGTTCCATGCCAATTATGGCTCCCGGAAATATTTGATTGTGCGCCCCAATTTCTGTGTTTCCATCCAGTACCACATGAGCACCAATCGTCGTTTGGGCACCTACTTTCACGCCTTCACCAATGATGGCATAAGGTCCCACTTGTACTGTCGGGTGTAGTTCTGCACCTGGATGAATTAAAGCAGTCGGGTGAATTAGCATCTTCAAAGGTGCTTCTTTTGAGCCGTCCTGAGTCCTGTAAAGACGTTCTGCGGGAACGTTTGTACCTGAATACTGAGTACTGAGCATTGAGTTATAAATATTAAGGTCTAAGTTTTGAGTTGTGCGATGGCGAGGAGCGAACGCCTTCGGTTAACACAAGATTGCTCGTTCTGGCAGTGCGAGTATATTCTTGTTTACTCAGTACTGAGTACTCAGTACTTAGTACCCAGCACGGGTGGGGAAAACCCACCCCTACCCACTCAGCACTTGATTTAGTTGACTAGAGAAAACATAAGTTCGCCTTCCGCAGCCAGTTTACCGTCTACTTCAGCACGAGCCTCCATTTTCCCAAAACGACGTTGTTTGATACATAACAGTTCCACTGTCATCACCAGTTGATCTCCTGGTACAACTTGGCGGCGGAATCGGACTTTATCAATTCCCGCAAATAGGAACAGTCCGCCTTCTACCTCTGGCATTTGAGTTAAAACTATGCCACCGACTTGTGCCATTGCTTCCACAATCAACACTCCCGGCATAATCGGACGTCCTGGAAAATGACCTTGAAAATGGGGTTCATTGAAGGTGACATTCTTGATGCCAACAGCTTTTTTTCCTGGTACGTAATCAATAATCCGGTCTACCAGCGCAAACGGGTAGCGGTGAGGCAGAAGTTTCTGAATTTCTTCAACTGTAAGAATAGCTTTCGGTTGGGATTTGATAGTATCAGATGTTACGGATTCCTGCGTCCGAGCCACAGGTGCAACAGAATCAGTGGAATTAACTTCGGTCAGAGTTGACATGGGCAAATCCCAAAATCTTTTGGGCAAGTTGGATGTGTAGATTGTGACTAGCTTTGTAAGCCAAGAAGTGAGCAGTAGGTAATTTGCCTAGTAAGCTCAAATCTCCCACTAAGTCTAAAATTTTATGACGTACTGGTTCATTTGCAAATCTTAATGGTGGATTTACCCAACCATGCTGGTCACAAACCAAAGCATTATCTAAACTCCCACCTTTAATTAATCCCCGCTGCCGCAGTTCTTCGACTTGATGGGCTAACCCAAAGGTACGTGCTGGAGCAATTTTAGCAGCAAACGTCGAGACGCCACACGTCGCTTCTGCACCAGGCGCCCAACTATGCCACTGATTGCCAATTGCTGGCAAATCAAAGTCAATTCCATAAGTAAAGCGCAGTTCCGGTGATGGTAATGCTGCCACAAAGGCATCCCCTTGGCGTACCCATATTGGTTCCCGTAGGGGCGGTTCTTGTAGGGGTGGGGATACCCCACCCCCATCAACAGATTGCACCTCCAACCCAACTTGGGCGATCGCTTCTGTCCATACCAGTGCCGAACCATCCAACAGCGGTACTTCTGGACCATCGATTTCAATCCGGGCGTTATCTACACCCATCCCACTCAGGGCTGCTAGCAAATGTTCCACCGTGCGGACACTCGCTTCACCTTTTCCCAACTGTGTGGAGAGCAGGGTTTGATTTACCTCCTCTACCTTGGCTGGAATTACCGGCGTATCCGGCAAATCCACCCGTACAAAGTAGCGTCCCTTACCAACAACCTCTGGTAAAACCCTCACTTTAACTGCTATTCCGCTGTGCAATCCCACACCTGATTGGGTGATTTCACTAGCCAATGTATGTTGCATGTTAGTCATTGGTCATTGGTCATTCGTCGCTAGCCTCGTCCCTAGTCTCTAGCCCCTAATCCCTAGTCATTTCCATACTAATGACTAAGGACTATTGACTAATGACTACATTAGAACCTTTCCCCAATGCCAAAGTGGATGCGGTTGCCGCCCTCATCGTTTAAACCGTAGTCCAGACGAATCGGTCCGAGTGGAGACTGAATACGAATACCAATACCGTAGCCGTAGCCACTACCGGGTTTGTCTAGGAGTCTGGCGGGATTTCCGGGAACGTCCTTACCTGTACCGAAATCACTACCGACATCCAAAAATAGCACACCACTAATTACGGAAAATACGGGGAACCGATACTCGGCAGTTGCTTGAACAAAGCTGCGTCCGCTACCTAGGGCACCTTCGTCATAACCTCGGACGGAGTTAGTACCACCCAAAGAAAAGGCTTCATAGGGAGGTAAATCCCCCAGTACGGTTCCCGCTTGTAAACTCACAGCTAGTGCTTGAGGACCTTTGGCAAAGTTAGTAAATTTGACGGGGAAAAATTGGGTATAAGTTCCTCTGAGTCTAGTCAAGAAGATATTTCCCAATCCTACGGGTAAAGACTGATCCACCCCAACGCGGAGGAAAGACCCATCCGTTGGTTGCAGGGGGTTATTTCGTAAATCCCGCACTGCTCCTAGCTGCACGGTCAGCAAGTCATCTTTACCCTCTCCTGAGAAACTCAGGTCAATAGGTGGTTCGTTGGGTACTTGTCCTAAGCTTCTGAGGTTCCCGTCAGCATCGCGGATGGAAACTCGTTGGTATTGGACACCTGCTAAAGCCGTCCATTCTGCTGGTTGGAAGACATCTTTTGATAGGGGACGAGTAAAGGTGACGCCACCCCCTAGACGCAACACGCGGGGGCGATCGCCTTCTTCGGTGGGGTTATTGGGATTAACAGTCTCAATGTTTCTGTCCTCCCCGTCAAAAATCAAGGAAATTGACCGGCGTCTAAAGGCATTGACGGTATAAGAAGTCCGGTAGGGGTCGCCAGCAATCCAAGGGTCTGTAAACCGCAGGTCAAATAGCAATTCCCGCTGACCCACCTGGAATTCTGCCCCCAATTTTTGGTTCCTACCATTGAGATTTTGTTGTTGGTAGCTGATACCAGCAAACAAGCCACTGGCAGAACTAATACCCCCTGTCGCTCCGATGGAACCACTACTGCGTTCCACTAAATTCACTACCACATCTACCTTCGAGGGGTCGCTACCGGGGTCGAGGGAAACGTTCACATCTTCAAATAAACCCAGTCCAAACACTCGCTGTAGGTCTTTTTGAACTGTATTGCGATTAAATACTGTTCCGGGCTTTGATTGCAGTTCTCGCTTGACAATATAGTCCTGGGTGCGACCGCGAATCGGATTTCCCTGAGCGTCTTGCTCCTGCCCTTCTTTGGTGCGATAGCGAACCCGAATGTCTTCTACCACCCCTTCTGCTACCCGCAGGACAACAGTACCATCTGCGGCTACCTGGGGCGACCCAATCACTTGCGCTAACACGTAACCTTGGTCGCGATAGCGTTTATTTAATTCTTGGATGCCTTGATTTAATTCCCGCAGGTTAAGTATTTTGCCATACTGTTCTTTGAACACTTCCTCAGCAATTGTAGCGGGTAGTACAGACGGCACTCCTGTACCCGGATTGGCATCTACTTGCACCTTACGGAGAATCGGGTTGGGCTGCACAATAAAGCTCACCCGCACCCCTAGGGGTGTATCTTCTGGCTCAGCACGTACATCTGAGAAAAACCCGGTGGTAAAAATCGCGTTGATATCTTCCTGCAGTTGGGAGCGGGTGGTAGTCCGTCCAGCTTGAGTGCGAATTACTCGGTAAACTTCGTCTTCCAGTTCTTTGGGTAGGGGAGCAGTGGTCGTGGTACGGACTACGACCTCTGATACTAGTACCCTAGCTTCATCTGCTGCCGACGGTGT
This sequence comes from Nostocaceae cyanobacterium, assembly GCA_035285345.1. GTDB lineage: Bacteria > Cyanobacteriota > Cyanobacteriia > Cyanobacteriales > Nostocaceae > JAYKJH01. Next base: position 17,044 of record JAYKJH010000164.1, read on the forward strand.
TCTTGGTTCGGCATTTTCTGGAGTTGCTGGCGGTTCTGGTTGTTCTGCCGGTTGGTCACTATTATTACCGGGAATTGTCTCAGGCTCAGGAGCATTAGGTGCCGGTTGTTGATTTACTGGCGGCTGATTTGATGGTGTTGTCTGTTTTGGTTTGGGTCTCAGTAGGGGGGCAGCACCTTGCGCTGTTAATGAGTCCGGTGTTATCTCTGTCTGGTTACTAGTATTTTTTGTCTCTGATACTTCTGGTAAAACTACTGATTCAGCCGGTTCTGGGTTGGCTCTCACAAGTCCAGAGTTTTCTGTGCCGGGATTAATAGCGTCTGTACTGAGTTCCAAATCCTGTGTTTTCTCAGGAGTTTTATTTGTATCAATCGGTACGACGACCTGTGGTACTACAACTGCCTCTGGCTGCTTGGGTTGGGCTGTGCTGAATGTTGTTGTAGTGGTCGGTACATGAATCTCGGTAGGTACAATAATCTCTGGTTGGGCTTCTGCTTCTAGCTGGTCAGCCAACCTGGCGACAACTACTTTATTTTCTTGTTTAACTTGTGGGGAAACATCTACTGGATTTTCTGCACCATTGATTGGTTCGATCTCTAGAGCAGATGTATCCACAGTTTCTCCTTTAGCAACCATAATTCCCGCTAAGGGGGATGCGATCGCCACTACAGCCAGGAAAACAGGGGATAAACGCATTTTTTTCACATTCCTCGTCACTTCCACACACCATCAGAAGAACTGAGCATTGGGCATTGGGTATTGGGCATTGGGTTGGGGGACAAGGTAGACTTGGGGCACAAGGTAGAAATGAATTCACCCCAACCTCATTACCCATTACCTATTCCCCATTCACCATTCACCATTCCCTAGTTACTCAGATGTTGCAGCACTCGCTCTAAAACTTGCTGGTAAGCGTTTTCCACATTTCCCAGATCGCGTCGGAAGCGGTCTTTGTCCATTACCCGCTTGTTGGGGTCGCTTTCGCTAGTGTCCCACAGACGGCAGGTATCGGGGCTAATTTCATCCGCTAATAGCAACTGCTGCTGTGAGTCTAAACCGAACTCTAGTTTGAAGTCTACTAATGTGATACCGCACTCTTGGAAAAACCCGATCAGAAACTGATTGATTTGCAATGCCATTTGTTTAATAGCATCGACTTGTTCCGGGGTAGCAAGTTGCAGAAGTTGCAAGCGCTCAGGTGTCAACAGCGGATCTCCCAACTGGTCGTTTTTGTAATAAAACTCTACCAAGGGCTGTGGCAATTGGGTACCTAATGGTAGACCTGTTTGTTGACATAGACTACCGGCTGCAATGTTCCTGACCACTACTTCTATGGGCACGATTTTGACTGCCTTAACCCGCATTTCTGTTGGTGCAGGGTTGTCAATAAAGTGTGTTTTGATACCTTTTGCTTCTAGCTGCTGAAATAACGCACTGGAAATGCTACAGTTTATTTCTCCTTTACCGACAATGCTGCCTCGCTTTTGAGCGTTAAAAGCAGTCGCATCGTCTTTAAAATGAGCTAACAAAATTTCTGGGTCGTCGGTGGTATAGATGATTTTTGCTTTGCCTTCGTATAGCTTGGTATTGGCAGACATGGGAACTCAGGATTTATGCCAGGTATGGAGTGAAAGTACTTTTAGGCTTAATCATTTTATCTTTCTGTGGCTACCACCTAACATCCAGAATAGCTTTGCTGGCAAATTCTGGGTTTAATCACATTTGTTGATGTATTTGATAAAACATTGTGATTTATATTCATGCTTTTTAATCAAGTTAAACTCTTGCCTAGCTTATATTGCACAGTAACTTTAAACACATAACAATAAATTTCATCTCCAGTAGAATGGCAAATAGGTTAAGTTAAGATTAAGTATAAGTTAAGAAAAAATCCACCAGTTAGCTATAAATGAATAAATAAGTTTCCCTACATCAACTTACAGTTGACGGTAGGTGCTGAGAATTCTATTGAAATTGTTTAACAACAGGAGATAAGGATGGTAGACAAGTCAGATTTTCTCTATCCTCGCGGTCGCTACTACGGACACGTCAAGCCAGAAAACCTAGTATTCAATGCCAATTTACAGGAATTTGCCCAACGTATCAGCTTTATCTGCAACCTAGAAACCGCTGGCAAAATCCCACCAGAAGAAGCTTACAAGCAAATCAAGGCTCTGTGGAAACAGTTAAAACGCACTAAAAAACAACTAGCAATTGGTAAAGACCCCTTTGAAGATCAAGATGATGATGGGAACGGGTAATACCGTTTCACTTATATCATGATCCAAATGGATGGGTAGGGGTAAAGCAATGCCTTACCCCTACTACGTAGATTTTTATGGAGCGTGAATTTGGTGAAATTGTATAAGCTGAAGGATGAGGGGACAAGGGAAGGGAAGGGAGACAAGAAACACCAGAAAATTCCCGATCTCCTATGACCAATTCCCAATTCTCCAACTACTTGCTAATCATCACGTGAGTACCATCCCACGACTTGGGTGGTGGGTTTTTTAGGTAATTTAAACAGCGTGCTAGATGGATATCAACTGCCTGGTCGGTTGATATGATGCCTTTTGCTGTCTGAAAATAGGCAAGGGCATCTTGGAATTTCATTTCTAGGTAAGCCTCACGTCCTTTTTCGTATAGAGATAAAAACTCTTCTGTTTTTGCATCTAGGGGAATGCGGCGATCGCCAATTAATTCATAGATGTTCACCGCTTGGTGTTTACCTTTTACCCGGATTTTGTCTAGTTGCCGTACATGGATGCTTTCTTTACATAATTGATAAGTAAATTCACTTAAAACGATATCACAACCATATTCTTTAGTGACGCCTTCCAAGCGGGAACTCAAGTTCACACCGTCGCCAATGACAGTGTAATCCATGCGCTTGTGAGAACCGATATTGCCAGAAACCACTTCTCCGGAACTAATCCCAATACCTATATGTATTTGGGGTTGTGCTTGAATAATGCGGCGTTGGTTAAACTCTGCGAGTCTGTGACGCATATCCAATGCTGCTTCCACGGCTCGCCAAGCATGATTTTCTGTCAGTGGTAGGGGTGCCCCAAACACCGCCATCAAGGCATCACCAATAAATTTATCCAACGTGCCTTCGTGGTCAAACACCGCCTCCACCATAGTTTCAAAGTACTGATTCAGCAGCGACACCACCTCGGCGGCTCCGAGATTTTCCGTAAGAGTCGTGTAGCCTCGGATATCAGAAAATAAGATAGTTACTTCCTTGCGTTCCCCCACCATCAAAGCATCTTCCCCTAGAGCCATAACCTGTTCGGCTACACGGGGGGTCATGTAGCGATAGAGGGTGGTTTTCATGCGTTTTTCCTGGCTGATGTCTTCTAGCACTACTACACCACCACGCACCCCACCTTCGGGATTAGTCAGGGGATTGACAGTGAGGTTACAACTGCGTTCTATTTGTTTGACCTGAGTGACAGCAAGACGCATAGCTGGTGGAGTCAAGGGTTCGTTCCACGGAATGAATTGGTCGGGATTAGTGCGATCGCGAATTGCCAAAATATAATGGTCGTTTTGTTGAATACCGAAGGCTGAATGTGGATGGGCACTTGTTTCTTGATACAGTCCTACGGTTAAGCTTTGTTCTGGGACGTAATGCTTTGCTCCAGTGGTTAAGCTATCTTCCAGACGCATTTGCAGGTTTTCAATCGGCACCACATCCCAAACTTTGCGTCCGATTAAGTTTTGTTCCCACAGATGCTTGTGAATTTTGCCATAAGCCTCTTTGAGGGGACAACCCAATAACTCCAGTGCTGCATCGTTAATTGTCACAATTCGTCCCTGCATATCTGTGGAAATTACGGCATCAGACAGACTTTGCAGGATGTCTTTTTGATACTGTTTTTCTAGTAATACGTTTTGAAACAGTTGAGCATTTTCCAAGGCTATCCCAGCTTGAATATTAAAAGCTCGCATAAACTCTTCATCTAAGCTGGTAAAGCTGCCTTGATTTTTATTAATTAACTGCGTCACACCAATCAATTCATTGGCAGAATTAAATACTGGCAAACATAAAATAGTCCGGGTTAAATACCCCGTTTTTTTATCAGTTGTCGGGTCAAAACGTGGGTCTTTATAGGCATCAGAAATATTCAATGCTTGACCAGTGGAAGCAACATAACCTGCAATACCTCGGTTAGCAGGAATTCGGATTTCCATCATAGTTTTACCATCCGCTGCTGCTACCTTAGTCCACAGTTCCCCCATTTCTTTGCGATACAAAAATAGGGTGCTGCGGTCAGCTTGCATTAACTTCCGGGCTTGTTCCATCACGATTTGCAACGTGGCTTCTAAATCCAAACTTTGTCCTAGAGTCTGGGTAGCCCTTAATAAGGCTGCGGCACCCCGTTGATTGCGAGCTGCTACATAAAAAGATTGACAGCTTTCCAGGATAATCCCAATTGAGGAGGCAAAGTCCCGAAACCTTTCTTCATCATCTCTATCAAAGGATAAATTCCCGGCTTTATTTACCAGTTGGACTACAGCCACAACTTGCTGCTTGCTGCTCACGACTGGCATACATAAAATGTTGCGGATATTGTATCCCATTTGTTTTTCCAAATCTGGACTAAACAGGGGATGTTCTTTGGCGTTGTTAATATTAAGACAATCAGCCTTAGAGGCTACATGACCTGGTATTCCAACATTAATAGGAATGCGTATTTCTAAAGGTTTGGGGTTATTATCTTGGGGAATTTTTGACCATAGTTGACCTTTATCGTAGTCTACTAAAAAAATAGTTGTATGTTCTGCTTGCAGGCTTTGACCAATTTTCATCGTAATTGCCTCTAGCACCTGCTCCAGCATGGTTTCTAGAGTTTCGTTATTTATTAGGTCAATCGCGCGCAAAAATTGCTGAAATTCAGCGGTTATAAAGTCAAGTAAACAAACAAACTCATTAACTGATAAGTCTTTGACGCGACGCAGTAGATGGTTAGTACGATTAACTTGAGTCAGTTGAGTTAATGTAGCCAGTACGCTACCAGCGTTAGGGAGTGACATGGTGATGTTCCAGGTTAGGTGTGGGGGTAGCTCCAGGAGCAGGTAACAATTATTTTAATGATTCTGTATACTGGTCTTCCCACCACTTTTATACACAATCCACCCGGTAAAATTCGTAAAAATTAATAGTTAATTGTAAATAATAGGATGGGCAAAATCCTGCCCACCCTACACTTTAATATTAACGCTGTTGTCTGCCTATGCGGCTTGGGCAAAATTGTCAGCGTGAAGTATCTTCTGATAGTAGCTTTGTAGCTGGTGTGTAGCGGCAGACCATCCCCAACGTTCAGCTTCTGTGCGGGCATTTTGGCGGATATTTTCCCGTTGCTGTGTCTCCTCTAGGAGGCGAATAGTAGCAGCGATCGCTCCCTGTTCGTCTTGGGGATTAAACAAGTAGCCGTTAACACCATCTGTTACAATATCGGGAATACCACCAGAATTTGCTGCTACCACTGGACAACCGGCAGCCATTGCTTCTAAAAGCACTAATCCCAGTGTCTCCGTGCGGGAAGGAAAGATAAAAGCATCTGCACTCGCAAAGGCAGAACCTAATTCTTTACCCATGAGATAACCAACAAAATTGGTTTTTGTGCCTGCAAAGTGTTTTTCCAGTGCTTGACGGTGGGGTCCATCACCGACTAATGCCAACCGCGTTTCTGGAATGGCTTCTAAGATAGTTTTGATGCGGTCAATTTCTTTTTCAGCCCCCAAACGTCCTACATAAAGTAGCAGCGGACTGTCAGGATTGTTTTCTGAAAGCCGGTTTCGCATTTCCTGACTAGCCAGAGAAGGATGGAATAATTCTGTATCTACCCCTCGCTGCCATAAATCCACTCGTTCAATACCGTGGGAACTTAATTCTTCCATCATGGCGGTGGAAGTACATAAATTCAACAGAGCTTGGTTATGAGTTGCTTTGAGTAATTCCCACAGTAACCCTTCTAGCATCCCCAAGCCGTAGTGGTGGAGATATTGGGGTAAATGGGTATGATAGGAAGCCACTAGGGGAATCTTCAGGGTTTTGGCATAGAATACCCCACCCAGTCCCAAAATTGCTGGATTGAGAACATGAACAATATCTGGCTGAAACTCTACTAAAGCATCACCAATAGCGGGACGGGGAAATGCCATTTTTAATTCCGGATACCAGGGTAAGGGGGAACCTGGAACCCCGTAAATTTTTGCACCTTTATATTCCGTGAGTCCCCCGTCAGGCGAAAACACAAGTACTTGGTGGCCTTGGCGTACCAGATGTTCCACAGTGTGACGCAGACGTGTAACAATGCCGTCAACCTTGGGTAAAAAAGTTTCGGTAAATAGGGCAATTCTCATACAAGACTATTCAGTGCAGGCAGGATTTTCCGTGTTTTGCAGATGGGCACGGGAGTGCCAATTGCAGCTTTGAGGCTAATTCAGCATCAAAGACCGGATAATTGTCTCACGGAATTTGGTCATGGGTAATTGGTAATAGGTATTCCCATTAGCCATTACCCATTCCCCAGTTCCCTTATTTCCTGTGCCAAGTGACTTTTGGCAGAATTTCGTTCTTATCGACGCGGTTCTGGTACTTGACGGCAAAGTTTAGCAGGGAATCCAGCAGGGAATCTGACAAGAAGTGGGGTTCTAAGCCGAGATCCAGGAGTTTGGTATTCTTGGCGTTGAAGTAATGTTCTTCTTTCTCGATTCTGGGGTTCTCTAGGTTGTGAATGTCCACATTCAACCCCATCGCATTCCCGGCTCCCTTCACCATCATTGCCAAGTCACCGACGCTAAATAGTTCGGTAAATTGGTTAAACACACGGAATTCTCCTGGTTGGGCTGGATTAGCCACTGCTAATTCAATACAGCGGACGGTATCGCGAATATCCAAAAAGCCGCGAGTTTGTCCACCTTTACCGTATACAGTCAGGGGATGTCCAATGGCAGCTTGAATACAGAAGCGGTTAAGTGCAGTACCAAACACACCGTCGTAATCTAGACGGTTAATTAACATCTCGTCCATCCCGGTTTCTTCGGTTAAGACGCCATAAACTACGCCCTGATTTAAGTCGGTTGCGCGCAAGCCCCAAATCCGGCAAGCAAAGTGGATATTATGGCTATCATGGACTTTGCTGAGGTGATACATCGAGCCGGGTTGCTTGGGATAGGGTAAGGTATCTTTGCGCCCGTTGTGTTCGATGGTGATGTAACCTTCTTCAATGTCTATGTTGGGTGTGCCATATTCACCCATTGTCCCCAGCTTCACCAGATGACAGTCTGGGAAATCCTCCCGCATGGCGTAGAGCAAGTTCAAAGTGCCGACAACGTTATTGACCTGGGTCATCACTGCGTGTTCACGGTCAATCATCGAAAAAGGTGCCGAACGCTGCTCACCAAAATGCACGATCGCTTGTGGTTCAAATTGGTGCAGCGCTTTGCTTAAAAATTCGTAATTTGTAATATCGCCAACGAACAGGTCGATGGATTTACCTGTCAAATCTTTCCAGCGCTGGAGCCGTTGTTGAATTGACGCGATCGGGGTTAGGGTTTGCACTCCAATTTCGTTGTCCCAGTGCCTTCGCACCAAACTATCCAGGATGCCAACTTCATAACCTCGATTAGAAAGGTAAAGTGCGGTTGCCCAACCGCAATAGCCATCGCCACCAATAACCAGGACTTTCATTATTAACCAGTTCTTACTTGCTGATCTTCGCTAAATCTACCAGGTTTGTGTCCCCTCTCAACCATCAAAAGGAGGATTGGGTAATGGGTAATGGGACACCTAGTATGGGGCATTGAACAATTAATTTCCGCCTTCCCAAGTCCTCAAAAGTCCCCCCAAAGCCCAATTCCCCATTACCTATTACCCATTACCCATTACCCATTACCTACTTGGGAATCCGATACTGCTGGGCGATGTAGTAAAAGGCGTTGTAGTAATTCCCAAATTCTTGGCTGGGGGCGCGTCCTTGCCAATAATAGCGGATTTTTTCCTGGTTTAATGTCAGTTTCATCGTACTCACTTGTTTCCCTACTTCTACTGTTAGTACCCCAGAAACTCCTTGGGCAGTTTGAAAGTTGTAATTTATAGATTTTCTGGCATTTTTATGTTTATTTTCCCAATTTGGTAATCTATTTCCTGCCCAGCCTCGAATATCTACTTCTGGGTTTTGCGGTGACACAAATACTTGTCCATCCCCGTTATCTGGTGCTGGTAATGTTGTCCAGTTACTGGGATGGGGAAATTCAAAGTTATAGCGAGGATTGGTATAAATTTCCCACCGGGGCACTGGTGTGGTTTGATTACTACCACTGCACCCACCAAGCGTTACCGCTAGGGCAATTGCAGCGATTGTTCGCCCCAGATTACGGTTTCTGACGGTGGCATTCATAGGCATGATTATTTACACTCAACCCTGTTTATTTACTTCAAGCCCTAGATATGCAGCCACAGATAAATAGTGTAAATAAATGTAACGATTATGCCGTCAAAACGTTTTACTGTCTTGACAGATGGAGTTATAGTCGATAACGTAAGATACATACCCGGGTAGGGCAACTGAAGAGTTATATGCAAACTAAGCAAAAAGTTACTTTGTATTTGTCTCCGGAATTGCATCGACAACTCAAGATTCGATCCGCAGTCGAATCAGAGCCGATGTCAGAACTCGCGGAACGAGCCATTATTTTTTACCTGTCAAACTCAGAAATTGTTGATGAGGTGGAGGGTTCTTACGGAAGAACTCATAAAGTTTATAGCTGTCCTGAATGTTCTACTTCAGTGGTCTTGCGAGAGGGGGATTTGTCCCATCTAAATAGACAACCCGGCGTCTTAGATGAAGACGATTTGGCAGTAGAACAAGTTCAGAAAGATAAACATCCTCAGCAGGGAGAGGAAGAGTTAGTTCCCTGTTAGTTAGGAATGATGAATTAATAAACAATTATTCATCGACAGAGAAAGAGATAGTAATGTCCTCTATACGGTCCAAAGTAGGTCGATGGCTATGAAAGAAGAGCTAAATATTTTAATTCAAGCTCAATACCCTTTAATCTACCTTGTGACCTTCGAGGAAGAGAGGGCAGAGCAAGCAATAGCAAAAATCGCACAAGATTCAAGACCTAACCGACGCATATACGTTTGGACATTAACCCACGGTATCGTTGAATATGGTCAACCCCGGAGCATTACCCAACACAATACTCTTTCTCCAGAAACGGCGATTGATTGGATAATCCGGCAAAAAGAACCGAGTATTTTTATATTTAAAGACTTACACTCAGTTATTGATGCACCGGCGACAACCAGATCCTTAAGGGATGCGATCGCCAGCTTTAGAGGCACACAAAAAACTATTATTTTGATGTCTCCTATCCAGCAAGTTCCTATTGAACTGGAAAAAGAAGTTGTCGTTCTTGATTTTTCTCTGCCAGACATGGGAGAATTAAACCAAGTCTTGTCGCGGCATATTGAGCAGAATCGCGGGCGACGGCTATCGACAGAAGCTAGAGAAAAGCTTTTAAAGGCTGCTTTGGGTTTAACCAAAGATGAAGCAGAAAAAGTCTATCGTAAGGCACAAGTCACCAGTGGACGTTTGACGGAAGATGAAGTAGACATAGTTTTATCAGAGAAAAAGCAACTCATCCGACGCAATGGTATACTAGAATACATAGAGGAAGACGAAACCATTGATGCAGTTGGTGGTTTGGAAGAGCTTAAAAAATGGCTCAAACAACGTTCTAACGCCTTTACCGAAAGGGCTAGAGAGTACGGATTACCCCAGCCGAAAGGAATGCTGATTCTCGGTGTTCCGGGTTGTGGAAAGTCTCTGATTGCGAAAACTACCTCTCGTCTGTGGGGTTTACCCCTATTGCGGTTAGACATGGGACGAGTCTATGACGGTTCTATGGTAGGACGTTCCGAGGCAAATCTGCGTAACGCCCTGAAAACCGCAGAATCTATTTCACCAGCAATTCTGTTTATTGATGAATTAGATAAATCCTTTGCTGGTAGTTCAGGTTCTGGTGACTCCGATGGGGGAACTTCCAGCCGGATTTTTGGTTCTTTCCTCACCTGGATGCAAGAGAAAAAGTCGCCAGTGTTCGTCATGGCTACTGCTAACCGTGTAGAACGCTTACCGGGGGAATTCTTGCGGAAAGGACGCTTTGATGAAATTTTCTTTGTGGATTTACCCACTCCCAATGAGCGGCAAGATATATTTGAGATCCACCTAAATAAGCGTCGGAAAGACATCTCTCGCTTTGACCTAGAGCAACTAGCAAAAATGACGGAAGGCTTCTCTGGTGCAGAAATTGAGCAAGCACTGGTAGCTGCGATGTATGAAGCCTTTGCTCAGGATCGAGAGTTTACCCAACTAGATATTATTGCGGCGATTAAACACACGCTACCGCTGTCGAGAACGATGCAAGAGCAAGTAACAGCCCTGAGAGATTGGGCAAGACAGCGTGCCAGACCCGCCGCAGCTTCCGCTGCTGAATATCAGCAACTGGAGTTTTAAAAGCTTTCTCCTGCTACCACAGGGGGAAAGGCTAGCTATCACCAGCTAGCGATTACACAAAAAACCGCGTCCCATATCCCAAATAAATAGAGTCGCGGCTAATTTCAAAAAAAACCGTTGTTTTTCTCAATCGTCCCTTAGGAGGAAACCCAAATGTCTCATTTTAGCACCCTGCGTACCAAAATCACTGATGCTGAAATCCTCAAGTCTTCTTTGCGCGACCTGGGTATCAACGTAAAGAACGAAGCTGATGTTCGTGGTTACAACGGTCAGCGTGTACGTGCTGACATCGTTGCAGTTCTCGAAGGCGAATATGACCTGGGTTGGTCTCGCAACAGCGATGGTTCCTTCGACCTAATCGCTGACCTGTGGGGCGTTGCTAAGAAGCACAATCAAACCGAACTAATCAACTCCATCAACCAGAAGTACGCTGTTAACAAGACTCTGGCTGAAGTTAAGCAACGCGGTCTGCAAAACGCCAACGTGAAGTTGGTATTGCAATAATCAATTCTCTGCGCGTTCCCAAAGCTGCACGGGTTGACCATGTTATTAAGCGGTTAGCCCGTTTTTTTATAAGGGATATGCTGAAAACCCTTGAGAAACAGCAACGTAGTTGCGCTTTTCGTACTTTAGGCAAGGCCAAAGTAACGCTACAGGACTAGTAACCTCTGCTTTGCTTGGCGAAAGCCTGGTTAAGCAAGTAACTAGGATGAATGTAGAATCCCCGTGTCTTTAGACCGGGGAGTGTCAAAAATAATCTTGTGGGGGTGGGCTTTTTGTCTGCCTCTTTTAGTTTTAAGCTAGGAATGTTGGGTAAAAATAACCGCCGCTAAGCGCCGAATCTATGTCAATTGTTTCAATAAGGATACGCTGTGCGGACATCACAATCTCCCGTAAAGTTTCTCACATAAACATACATTCTCACATTAGAAGTAGGGCTGCCATTATTGCCTACGCCAACAATTCTTCCTGCATCATCCCATAAGGCAACACCGTTGTTATCACGCACATTATCTTCGGTTAAATAACCCTTAGCTTTGTTAAATACCTCGAAAATAGTTTCTTGAACCTGTTCATCTGTCAAATTTGCATTCCAATGAGACTTTCTCAAGTCTCCATTTTCATGCCCATGATAAGACATGATATGGTTAATCTCAATTGAGACAATTCTCGGATTCTCTAGCGGCATAATAACCCTCCCATTTTTTAATTTTATGAGCAGTGAAATAGATATCCCTTGATTCGCTAAGAAATATCTATTGAAATAGTACAATGAAGTATTACAAAATCCCATTTTTTAGCTTGTGTATTATGTTAAGCGTGATTCACGAGCTAAGAGAATGGTGTTTGACTGTTATGGTGGCATTGCTCAACTTTCCAATCGAGACAATAAATATAAATATAATTTATATATCAAATTCCCAACTAAGACACCATCCCCTGTAACACCTGACGGATAGTATCCGCACTCACCTGGTCAGTTACCGTAACCACACCTATCTGCGTAGGTAAAATAAACCTAACTTTCCCGTCTTTCACTTTCTTATCAGTTTGCAACGCCGCAATAATTGCTTCAATATCTACCCCATCTGGTAACTTGGTAGGTAAGCCAGCTTTGGTAATTAGGGCGTTTTGCCTTTCTGTCTCTTCCTGCTTCCACATCCCCAATTCCACCGCAATTTGTCCTGCAGCTACCATCCCAATCCCAACGGCTTCCCCGTGGTTAACTACTCGATAACCTGTTAAACTTTCCACAGCATGACCGATGGTGTGACCGTAATTGAGAATTGCTCGCAATCCGGCTTCTTTCTCATCCTTACTGACGACATCAGCTTTTGCTTGACAAGAGCGAGTTAATATGCTGTCTATTAATTCCGGCTTGATGTAGCGCATCTGGTTCAGGTGTTTCGCGGCTTCCATTTGGGTGAATAACTCGGCATCCCAAATCACACCGTATTTGATAACCTCGGCCATCCCAGCCCGAAATTCCCGTACTGGTAGGGTTTTGAGAACTGCTGGGTCAATTAATACTAATCGCGGCTGATGGAAGGCACCAATGAGGTTTTTCCCCTGGGGATGGTTAACGCCGGTTTTACCACCAATGGCTGCATCCACCATCGCTAGAAGGGTGGTGGGTACCTGGACAAAATTAATCCCTCTGAGCCATGTAGCAGCGGCGAAGCCAGTCATATCCCCAATCACACCTCCTCCTAAAGCCACCATCGTTGAGGAGCGTTCTAGGCGGTTTGCTAAGGCAGTATCATAGATTTTTTGCACCGTGTTCAGGGTTTTGTAGCGTTCCCCCGGTGGGAGAGTGCAACTGGTAACTTCAAAACCCGCAGATGAGAGAGAAGCGATCGCTCGTTCGCCGTAATGTTTAAAAATTGTTGGGTTAGACACTACTAGGACTTTTGTGCCCAGATTTAAGCTGGACATGCGTTCACCTAGTTGATCTAGACTACCCGGAGCGATCGCAATCTCATAGGATTGCTGTGGCAGAGGTACATTAATGATAGATGCCATCACCCAACCCTCAACAGAAGCTTAACCGTCGGTCTATTGTAACCCAAGGGAGGGAATCGGGAATAGGGTATGGGTAAGGTCAGGAGGACATTTAGCCATTCCCCAAGTTCTTATACTCAACCCTGCCACTAAATGTTTCAATAGATTTAATAAACTATTGTGGAGAAACGTAAATGATGAGTGCAGTTGCTTACATTCTGTTTTTAGGTGTGTTTTTTGGGATTGCTGTCGGTCTGCTATTCGGTCTGCGTGCAGCCAAGATAATTTAATTTCTGCATTAGTTGCTGATGGGGTGGGTATTTTTATACCCATCTTTGATTAATTGTCTGTTTTTCGCTTAACTTTATGTTTACAAAAATAGTCAGATTTTTTTGAGGCTAAAAATAATTAACCACAGATAAATTTGTAGTTCACGCTTAACGGTAACTTTATATAGGAATCCGGTTTGATTTATGAAAAAATTTAAGTATTGTAGGGTGCGCCCTTACGGAACGTCGTAACGCATGAAAGCCTTAAAAATCGTGCCGTACTCTCAGGTAACACACCCTACGGAGGAAATAGTGCAACTACTTAAGACTAACTGGTTGCAAAGGCTGTTCTTTTTCCTGTGCTAAAAAGTCTGCTAGCTGAGTTTCGATTTGGTCGCGAACAATTTGACGGTACTCTAGAAAATGTTCGTTGTGGGCGCAAGCTGCTAGATAATGTTCTGCAACTCTGGGGTTACGTTGGATAATACTAAATAAGTGGTGCCAGAACTTCCAGCGGGTTTCTCGTTTTATCCCTTGTCGCCAAATTACAGTCAGCAAGGCTTTCACAACTATCCATTCTGGCATTTTGAAAGGTGCTGTCCAACTTGGTCCACCCATGATTAGGAAACAGCGATAAGTGCGATCCAAATACCGTACTGGGTCGTATAAAGTACAGAACGCTTCAATATATTCCCTGGCAATATCTTCTAGGGGACGGGTAGGAATAAAGTTCATCAATGTTGTTTGGTTGATGTTACCATCTTTCTCGTCTCGTAGGCGTCCTTCTTTCTTCAGACGATGCCATAATGCAGTATTGGGGAGTGCTTGTAACATGGCGAAGGTAGTAGAAGGAATGGCAGCTTGTTCAGCGAAACGGACAATGCGATCGCCAGCACCTGACTGTTCACCATCGAAACCAATAATAAATCCCGCCATCGGTCGTAACCCAGCTTTAATAATAGTTTGCACCGATTCTGTAAGGGAACTGCGAGTATTTTGAAACTTCTTCGTCAGTTGCAAACTATCTTCATCTGGGGTTTCAATTCCCAAAAATACTGCTGCAAAACCCGACTCAACCATCAACTCCATTAATTCTAGATCTTGCGCTAAATCAATAGAAGCTTCGGTGTCAAAACGGAAGGGATATTGATGTTCAGCCATCCAGACTTTTAACTCTTTGAGCAACAGTTTCACATTACGTTTGTTGCCAATAAAGTTATCATCTACCATGAACACACCCCGACGCCAACCCAACTGATAAAGATAATCTAATTCTGCTAAAAGTTGGGCAGGGGTTTTAGTTCGCGGTTTGCGACCGTAGAGAACAATAATATCACAGAATTCGCATTGAAACGGACAACCCCGCGAAAACTGAATTGACATCATGTCATAGGAATCCATCTCCAATAAATCAAAGCGAGGGATGGGAGTTGTGGTCACATCTGGCTTTTCTGTAGTCCGGAAAGTCCCAGAGGTTTCTCCCCTTTCTATGGCTTCGACAAACATTGGTAGGGTAATTTCCCCTTCATCCAGAATCAGAAAATCTGCCCCTACCGCTTGTACTTCCTGGGGAACAGATGTGGGATAGGGACCACCCACAGCTACTAATTTCCCTCGCTGTTTTGCTTCCTTGATTTGTGCTAGTAAATCTTGTTTTTGGACAATCATAGACGAGAAAATGACTATATCTGACAATTCCCATTCTGCTTCCGTACAGGGTCTGATATTCCGGTCTACTAACTTAAATTCCCATGTTTGAGGTAGAATAGCCGCTACGGTCACTAACCCTAATGGAGGTAGTAACACCTTACGATTGACTAGCTCCAGAATTTTTTCGTATGACCAAAAAGTCTTGGGAAAAACAGGATAAACTAATAAAACTCGCATGTATTCTTCAACCTCACAATAAAATGTTTTTTTAACACTCTTTAACCCAGCTTAATAGACAGGTTATTATTTATTTTGGTTTCTTGATTAGGGAACTATTTTTTACAATACATCTTGACATACTGCTGCTAGCGGTGGGTGAGCTTACATAAACTGGGTCCAGCGACGCTATACCCCTGGGAATCCCTTGTTACCTCGACATTAGTCCGCAGATAATCCCGCACCCAGTTACACCCATACTCTAGTTTGTTGAGCGTGAGAATTTTCTTTATATCCCACAACATTACCGTGCTATCATCGCCACCGGATACTAGATAATTGCCATTGGGAGTAAATGCCAGGCTGATAACCATACCCCGATGTCCCGACAAAGTAGTTAGTAACTTGCCTTCTAAACTCCACAACTTTACTGTATTATCTACACCAGCGGTAGCAATAGTGCGTCCATCGCGACTAAATGCGACTCGCGTCAAACCTCGACTATCCGCCACAATTGTTTTTATTAGAGTTCCATCTAATCGCCAGAGTTTAATGGTGTCGTCGCGGCTGACGGAGGCGATAATATCCGTTTGGGGACTAAATGCGACACCCCACACCGCTCCTTGGTGAGGGTCGAGAGTGGCAATAGGTTTACCATCTGGTGTCCACAGTTTAACTGTACCGTCTTCGCTAGCGGAGGCGAGGACATTACCTTGAGGAGAGAAGGCTAATTTCCAAATTCTCTCATTGTGGGCGACAATGGTATGTAGTAGTTTCCCGTCAATACTCCTAAGTTTGATGGTTTTGTCGTCTCCAGCGGAGGCGATTGTTTTTCCATCGGGACTAATCCCCAGTGCGTAAATCCCAGCCTTATGTCCCACCAGCTTCGCGATTTGTCGGGGTTGTGGTTTCTCGGTGTCACCCAAATCCCACAGATAAAGATTAAAATCATTCCCCCCTGTCACCATCCTCCGACTGTCGGGACTAAATGCCACAGTGCGAAGATTAGATTCTTTTGCCGGGATAGTTTTCATCAGTTTACCATCACTCCGCCAGAGTTTGAGCATGTTATCACCGCTGACGCTGGCAAATAGCTTACCATCGGGACTAGTGGCAACCTCCCAAATGGTATCCTGATGAGCGTAGAGGGGTTTTAACAGATAAGCATTGCGCTGCCAAAGTTTGACTGTTCCATCGTCACTAGCGGAAGCAGCCATCAAACCATCAGAATTCAAAGCCACATCCCTAATTACCGCATTATGCTGCTTTAAAGTTCTGATAAGAGTTCCGTCTGATTTCCACAATTTGACGAAATTATCCTTTCCGCTAGTTGCAATATATTCCCCATTCCTGCTACAATCAACTCCCAGGATTGAATAATCGCCGGGAATCGTTGTTAGTAGAGTGCCGTCTAGATTCCACAGCTTAGCAGTGCGGTCAGAACTAACCGACACCAGTATATTTTTAAGTAAATTTTTATTATGGCAAAATGCCACATCCCAAACTGGTGCTTGATGCCCCTCTAGGGTTTTTATTAGTCTGCCATCTACACTCCACAGCTTAACTTTACCATCCACTCCTGCGGAAGCAATCATTTGGCTGTCAGGACTAAAAGCAACGCTCCAAACTGCTTTTTGATGCCCTCTCAAAGTTTGAATTAACTTGCCATCCATCTGCCACAATTTTACCGTTTTATCTCCACTGGCGGAGGCAATCAGTTTACCGTCGGGACTAAAAGCAACTCCCCATACCGGAGTTTGGTGTCCGGGAATAGTTTTTAAGCGAGTGCCGTCAATCTTCCAAAGATTTAGATGACCATCTAAACTACCAGCAACAATCATGTCATTTTGGGGACTAAAGGCAACCCGATGCACTGTCGCTTGATGTTTTAAGGTGTGGAGTAACGTACCGTCTTGTTTCCAAATTCTCACAGTTTTATCGTTACTCCCAGTAGCAATTAACTGCCCGTCTGGACTAATAGCGACGCTCAAAACACTACCTTGATGTCCGATAAGGCGGTTAAATTCGTTGGTTCCATAAACCGCTTGTTCCAAAGCAGCTTCCACCTCAGCAGCCGTTTGGGCATCAACACCACCCACACTTTGTAGGCGGCGTTTGGCTTTAATTGCTGCTACCATCGCATCTAATTGTTGGTTGGAGTTAAACAATCCTTGAGAAGATAAAGCCAAGGCTTTGATTTCACTAATTCTAGCCTGTCGGTATTGCCAGAATATCAGAATTCCCAGTCCAGAAGTAATTGCCAAAGCCAAACTCAAACCCGCTAAAAATAACCGTTGCTGTTTGGAGATTTTTTGTTGTTGCAGGAGTTGTATTTTAACAGCTTTGGCGCGCTCTGATTCTAAAGTCTTTTGCATTTCCAGAGCTTCTAGTTCCACGGAAGCTGCTAAAAATTGATAGTCTAAGTCGCTTAAACTTTTCCCCTGCGACCAAATTTGAGCCTCTTTTAAAGCTTCCCCACGCAACAACCGGGATTTATCTTGCTGTTTTGAGGCAATCCAAGCATCAAATGTTTGAAAATAGGGGCGGAGATAGCTTAATTGTTTTTCTACCCATCCCAGGTGAAATACTTCTCGATAAATCGGATTTCTTACCTTCAGAAATCCCTGCTGTTTCACTACTAAGCCAGATAATAATAGTTCAATATGCTCTCGACTGTCATCGACTGGAATTTGACCGTTTTGTAAAATTTGTTCGTAGATACCGAGTAATCTCCCAGCACTTTTATCATTGCGAAGGATGCGATCGCGTATCGTTTTTAAATGTTCTGGTTCATCTTGAGATTGCCAATTGTCGATAATCCGATGACGCACCAATTTTTCAATCATTGCAGCGGCAGCAGCGGATTTTGTAGCAGATGTAGCGGATAAGTTATTTGTGCCATTTCTCTCATTTCTCTCGTTTCCAGTCTCGGACTGGAAATGAGTTTTACGAGGCTCTACCTCGCTCTTATGGGAGGCTCTGCCTCCTAGAAATGCGTTCCCAGACTGAGCCGGGGAACAAGTTAAACTATCCGCGACCTCCGTTGTCACCAGTGCTAATTCACACAGCTTTTGAGTGAGAAATGGTTGTCCTTCCGTCCAAGCTAATATTTCTTTTAAGATTGCTTGGGAGTCACTGAATTTTGTTGCTAATCCTTCGGCTAAAGGCTGTGCTTCCTCCAGTTGAAAACCCTGCAATTCTATTGCTTTCCCAATATTAAAAGGGGTGCGCTTGCGGTCATAAATTAAATCAGACGGTGTAGCGACGCCAAAAATTGCAAAGGTGAGGCGTTGATATTCGGGTGCGATCGCTCTTTGATTATAACAGTAGCGAATCAAAGCAAAAAAATCATCGACGGGAAAATCCAAACTAAGTATACTATCAATTTCATCAATAAAAATAACTATTTTATCGTTAGGTAAGTATATCAAAAGCAAATCTTGAATAAACTGATTTAATAGCTGGATTAAGGAGATGTTTTCATGGGATTGCCACCAAGTTTTTAAGTTACATTTCCCTGCTATTTTGAAGCTCCGCCATAACTGACCAACAACCCCGTTATACCACTGCGCTAGTGTAATATTGTAGTTACCGATGCTAGTCATATCGAGCATCGAACATTGAAATCCTTCTTGTTGCAACCGCTGCTTTGTTCTTACCAGCAAGGAAGATTTACCCATCTGACGGGAGTTGAGGACATAACAAAATTCTCCAGTTTTTAATGCCTCATACAGTTCCACATCTGCTGGTCGCTGTACATAACTTGGTGCATATTTTGTTAGGCTACCACCTACTTGGTATTTGTAATTATGCATAGTAATACGAAAAATTATGACTTCATATTGGTTTGAAACTATAACACGACCTCAATATTTTTTGCTTTTTTATGACAATGAAAATCCTCATATAGCGTTTCCTAGTCTACTGAGGTACAAATTTATCGGCTTAAGAAAGCGTTCATCCTCTTCTATCGGCGGTTAATTCTTTCTTGCTATACCTCACGAGCGTGGGAAGCGCTATATATCCGACTTCTTTAAGAAGTCGGGTATCTAATTTCTGACGAATGATTTAAGACTGCTGATGCGGGAAAACTCCCGACATGACATCAGTAGAGTGGAAAAGACTGTGCCTATGAGGGGTTTGTAGTGAGCGATTTATCGCTCAAATCAGCACTAAACTATCAATAGGGTGGGCAAAACGAAAACCGACCCTACAAATACCAATCTATATGACTAAAATTGTTGTCTTCAGCGGTGCCGGACTGTCTGCAGAAAGCGGTATTCCCACCTTTCGCGGTACAAATGGACTCTGGGAAGAACACACCATTGAAGATATAGCAACACCCTTGGGATGGAAACGCAACCCCCAATTGGTGCTGGACTTTTACGCTCAAAGATATGGACAAATGCAAAACTGTCAGCCTAACGCTGCTCACTTTGCAATTGCTAAACTAGCAGCTATATTTGAGGTGGTGTGCATCACGCAAAACATTGATACCTTGCTAGAAAAAGCAGGTGTTAATGATGTCTGGCATCTTCACGGCAGAATTGACTATCAAAAATGTGAGTGGCATTTTGGGATTCCCCCACTGGATGCTGACTGGCAGTGCGATTATCGTCACGTCATTACCCAACCAACTAAACTGGGCGATTTGTGTCGTCAATGTGGCAGACAATTACGTCCCGATGTGGTTTGGTTCGGAGAAGCGGTGGATATGAGAGTTGATAATTTATATCAGATACTTCCGCAGATAGATGTGTTGATTGGAATTGGCACATCTACTTTAGTGTATCCCGCTGCTAATCTGTTGCGCTTCTTTGGTGGGGTTAAAGAGAAATACTTTATCGACCCCCATCCTAATTATGATGCCCTCCCAGATTTTAATATCATCCAGGGTGCAGCTACGGAAGAGATGCCAAAACTAGTAGAATTACTCCGAGCGAAAAATTCTTAAACTTTTATTAAGTAAACCTCCATGACTGCTCCCAAAAATCAAGTTTACCCCGTTATTTGGCACAACGACGCTGTTTCCCTAATTGACCAAACCCGGTTGCCAAACGAGTATACATTTGTAGAAATCAGCCGCTGCGAAGATATGGCATGGGCGATTAAAACCATGATTGTGCGCGGCGCTCCGGCGATTGGTGTAGCAGCAGCTTACGGAATGTACTTAGGCGCAAGGGAAATAAAAACAACTAGTCGCGACGAATTCTTGCACAGATTGGAAACAGTAGCAGATATGCTGCGTGCTACTCGTCCGACTGCTGTGAATTTATTTTGGGCGATCGCCCGGATGATGCGAACGGCATACGAAACCACGGCCAATGTGGAAGAAATCAAAGTACTACTGCTCAAAACTGCCCAGCAAATAAATGCTGAAGACTTGCAAACCTGTCAGGCAATTGGCGATCATGGTCTGCAAGCATTACCCTCCACCCCAGAACAGTTAACCATTCTCACCCATTGTAACGCTGGGGCACTAGCAACCGCTGGTTACGGTACTGCATTAGGTGTAGTGCGTTCTGCATGGCGGGATGGACGTTTAGCGCGGGTCTATGCTGATGAAACCCGTCCCCGCTTGCAAGGTGCGAAACTCACCGCTTGGGAATGTGTCCAAGAAGGCATTCCAGTTACGGTAATTACTGATAATATGGCAGCCCACTGCATGAACCGGGGATTAATTCACGCTGTCGTTGTGGGTGCGGATAGAATAGCCGCTAACGGTGACACTGCAAATAAAATCGGTACTTACAGCTTAGCGATCGCTGCTAAAGCCCATAATATCCCCTTCTTTGTTGCTGCCCCCATGTCCACCATTGACTTTGAACTACCTGACGGTAGCAAAATACCCATTGAAGAACGTGACCCAGCGGAAATTTATCAAGTAGGCAACACCATCCTCACTCCGGGTGGTGTTGATTTTTATAACCCGGCTTTTGATGTCACACCAGCAGAGTTAATTACAGCAATTATTACCGAACACGGTGCCTTTGCCCCTATTGAGTTAGTCAAATTCCAGGATAAGCAGATGGTTTAGAGGGACTATACCATTTCACCAAATTCGCGACCATAAAAATCTACGTAGGGGTAAGGCATTGCCTTACCCCTACAACCCATTTTTATCATTATTTTAGTGAAATGGTATTAGGGACTGAGGACTGGGGATACTCTAGTTTCTCCCAAGTCCTCCTTGTCACCCAAATCTCCCCATCAAGAGTCGCTAATCCCCATTTACCCTTTCTGCACATACCACAGATGAGCATTCCAAGTCAAGTCGAAACTGTTCGGCTGACGCTCAAGTACCTGCTTAGATTGGGCGTAAATTAAGGTAGGTGCAGAGGCTGGAACTGGCTGCACAATCCATTCCGGGGTATCCTTAATTTGGTTATACAATTTTTCGTTGTAAGGTAAGACTACAGCGTTAGCAATACCTTCACGGATCAAATTCACTAGCTTTTGGGAATCATTAATGGTCAGCATGGTGATGGAATCTAATCGCGGCTGTCCCTGGAAATATTCCCGAAAGGCTGTTAACTTCATGGTTTCTGAACCTGGTGCAAAGCTTTCGATTTGAAATGCTCCGCAACCAATGGGATTGAAACCAAACTTCTCTGGTGCAGACTTGTAAATACGTGCTGGTACTATAGGTAACATCCAAGCTTCTATTGGTAAGCTCTTAAAACTTGTTTGCTCTCGCAAAATCAAAGAGACAGTTGTGGCATTATCAGCTTGGACAGCAATAATTTGTGCTGTTAACTCATTCCAAATAGATTTGGTCTGTTTGACCATTTGATAAGTAAATACCACATCATCAGCCGTCAACTTGCTACCGTTGTGAAAAAAGACATCTTCCCGCAGAGTAAAGGTAACAATTTGTTGCCAATTTTTGTCCTTGGGTGGGCGAGGATCATCATCAATCGGACGAGGAGGACGGCGGATAGGGGGTATTTTATCGTCGATGGGACGACTAATAACTGGAGGTGTGGAAGGGTTATCAATCGGACGTTTATCCCCTGGGTTATTGGGAGTTGCAGCGTTACGAATAGCCACAGGATTATCGCTGGTTTTGACTGTCCAAGACTTAGCGATATCTGACATCATCTCCCCGGTTTTGGGGTCACGAGTCACCAAACCTCGGAAAAGCAAGCCAAATATATCAGATGTACTCAGGTTACTCATCCGCAAGGGGTCAAAGTGTTCCAGTTTGCGGGAGTCACCAATAGTCATTTGGTTGCGGGGAGTAACGACAAACTCTTGACTAAAGGTACTATTTCCCCGGTTAACATCGGGAAGCTTGTTTTCTGGGTCGGCAGTAAAGCGGATGGTATGTTTACCGGGAGATAAGTTCTCTAATTTGAAATATATACTGCTTTCCTCAGAAACTTGACCAGGCTGTAATGTCCCGTGGGGTTGCAGAGGTTGCGGTTTATCGTCAATTGTCCACTGCACATTAAAGGCACCCGACGCTCCACCACCTTGATTTAGCAAATCTGCTTTGAAGGTAATTGCATCCCCTTCTGCAGGTGTCCCAGGACTGAAAACAATATCCCGCACCACCAAATCTACAGTGGTTGCTTCCCAGGGGACGGTATTCGTCATTTCACCCCCAATAACCGCAAACAGCACTCCTGTACCACTAGCTTGGGGCATGGTAACAATGATACGGGAATCGCTCCAACTGGTGATAGTTGCAGGTTTTCCTTGGAAAAGAACTACGGTGTTAGGGTCAGGGTTATTACCGAAATTTCCGCCTTCAAGTAATACCGTACTACCAGGAATTCCTTTAGCTGGTTTCGGTACTTCTATGTAGGGTAACTGGCGCCACTTGCGGAGACGGATATCAGCAATACCCGTTTTCCGGCTGACCTCCGCTAGCATGGCTGCAGTTTGGGTATAGCGTTCCAAATCATCAATGGAATAGATAGCAATGGCATTCAAAGCCTGGATTTCTGCCTCTGTAATCCCAGAAATATTAGCTAAGGGACGCCTATCTGCTGGTCTGTCTAACTGTCTTCTACCCTGGAGTTGACTTTCCAAAATTTGAGCAAAATCTAGCTTAATTACTGTAGCGCTAGATTGATTAGCATCAGCAGTGCGAAATAAAATCCGCCCCTTGTCGTCACGGCGGACATTTACTTGCAAATCGAGGCTGAGTTGCTTGATAGCAAAAGACATCCCACGAGCATAGGATTTCAGGGACAGGGTATCTTCAGCATGGTCAATTTCTGCTGCTATTGCATCGACCATTTCCGCTAGTTGCCATTCTATATTTACTGGTGTGGTGTCAGTACTTAGGGATGAATTTTCTAACTCATTATTCATAGGATTTTATAACTTTCTCCTCAGTAGAAACAGTAGGATGCGTTAGACGATAGTCGTAACGCATCGCAGTGGGTTGCCCAAGAGCGGGTATGAATTATCAAATTCACCCTCACCCTAACCCTCTGCCAAAGCCCTCACCCTAACCCTCTCCCTTTGGGAGAGGGAATAAGAGGAAATAAGAGGGAATAAGCGATTTGCAGAATTCTAGCTCCCTTCTCTCTAGGGAGAAGGGTAGGGGATGAGGGTAAATCATACTTGTATTCAGCAACGTCCATCGCAGTGGGTTGATGCGTTAGCGAAGCGTAACGCATCCTACGCGAATCTCACAAATCTGTGGAGGATTCCTATGTTTGCTGTGCTTCTATGGATATGCGAAGACGACCTAGGCGCCCTACAGAAGGGTTTTCTCTAGTGGATGGTAAACCAACTATCAGCCGAGGGGGTGTTTCCGATTCTGGCTGTACTTTGGGTTGTAAAGTCACATAAGCGGGAATTTCTAAATCAACATCGCTGACGTGTAATTTTACTGCTTCAGAAGTTGTGGTTGTCTGCTCAAAGGTTTGAGACATTTCTTGCACAATCAGCGTCAGCAAGTCGCCAAGGGTGATGTCGGACATAGGGAATTGGGAATTGGGAATAGCTCATATCTTGCACTCCTGGAGGTAGAACCTCCCGGATCTTGTTCCCAGGTTGAACCTGGGAACGAGAAATCGCGTTTAAGTCTAGCGCTAGAGGTTGTCTAGAAAATCATCGTTTAAGTCTAGCGCTAGGGTGTTTTATCTTGCACTACGGGAGGTTATACCTCCCGGACTGGTGATCTTGTTCCCAGGTTCAACCTGGGAACGAGAAATCCCTTGTTAGCCGTTACCTTGAGTAACTACTGGTGGGAAGGTTTCAGTCTTGAATTGAATCTTCACTTGACCGATGATTTCCGCACTCATGGTGACAGAATCGAAGGAACTTTCGTTGACTGTCTTCACGTTCAGGTTGGAGTAGCTAACACCAGCGGAAACTCTACCCCATCCCCAGCCTGCGCTACCTCGGACATAGGCACCAACGCTGGAACGTTCATATTGATTCTTCTGAGTAGTTTGTTGGTCGGTAGCATCTACGTTGAAGGTTAGTTTGGAGAGAATTTCACCATTGGTGATCACGATGCGTGCCATCCCTTCCCGTGCCATCGCTCGCAGGTGATCCATCATCGTACTTGCTAAAGACAGGGCGATCGCAGTCCGAATTTTGCTGATGTGAGCAGCGGTAAACTGTTTGATAGTAGCATCAGTCTCATCAATAGCCAGACTGTCAGCGCCACGATTTAGCCTAGAAGCCTGTGGTAAGTTGTTGGTGTCTTGAATCAGTGCTGCTACAACTTCCTGAAACTTTTGATTTCCAGTTTTCGCAGTAATCCCTTTGTCGGGGTCAGCAGCAGTATCAGAAAAGATGAAGCCAGCACGGACTACTGTATCCCCCTGTCCATCGGGATAACGCTGTGCTAAATGAGCATTTACCTGAGCATCAGAAACGTTTTCCGCTTGGAATTGTACCAGTGTCTTTGCTAAATCTGCAACCAACTTAGCATAGGCATCCATCTGTTTAATTGTGGCGCCAATAATGGCGTCAAAAGTGCCGTTAATCAAGCCAGCGGTAAATTCCACAAAGCCCAGATTTTGCACCTGCTTAGCGGCGGAAATACCCGTATTTACTGCATCACCAATTGCCATTGCACCTACACTTTCCATTGGCGACATCGACATTTGCCGCTTCATTTCTTGTTCGGTAACTTCGCTGAGGGTTTCGCGCACAACGCTAGTCAGACTTGCACGGATTGATTCTCTTTCTGTGGTACTATTTAGTTGCGCTAGGGCTTTATCCACTACTTCATCTAGCACGCGATTTACACCACGTTCAATCGCCGCAT
>JAYKJH010000165.1:0-47217 GCA_035285345.1 Nostocaceae cyanobacterium
GCACAACAAAGTCGTCGGACTTTAGTCCTCAACCAATGGCTGACAGAACGGATGGAAGATGTCTATCCCCAGGAACCGGGATATCAAGGGGGAACCAATCCCTCGGTACGCTTGGAGGGTCCCTTACCCCAACGCTTACCAGATGCTTTGGAAGGACAGCAGTGGGGATTTGTCAGCTTGAAGACAGCCGAGTTGGAAGAAATGCCAGAATGGGATATTAGTTTTGGGGAAGGTTTCCCCTTAAAATTGGCGCAAGTAGACCCCGACACCCCGATTCCCGGTGTTTTGATGTTCTCACCTAGAGCATTACCTTTAGCTGCCTGGATGTCTGGGTTAGAGTTGGCGACTTTGAAAGTAGACACTAGCCAAGGGACAAGATTGTTGCTAGAAACTGGTGGTAGCGAAAGCTGGATTTTAGCTAATCTCCGCGACCCCCAAATCCTCAAACGTGCTACAGACTTTGAGCAAGCTAAGCAAAACGCCAACGGGCTAAATTTTATCGGCGTCCAATCCAACCCAGAATCCGAGTCCTTTGCTGGATTTTGGCTGTTGCAAGACATCCTTCTGCCCTAAGAATGGGGACGCTTGGACTCTTGACTCTTGACTGGGGACACACAAAGAGTTTCTTCCCTAGTCCAAGCGTCCCTATACCCTATACCCTATTCCCTATTCCGTAGTCCCCCTATCCCCTAGCTACGGCAAAGATTTGATATAACAAACTGAATCGCGCCAATATACACATATATAGGACACTATCAGTGTTCATCTGTGTTTATCTGTGGTTACATACATAAAATCCACGGACAATTACATCCAAATCATGGGTTCTGATAACTTACCACCACCAGAAACACTAGCAGAACAACTGCTCTCTGTTGCCCTCAAGTCTGGGGCACAAGCAGCTGAGGTGTATCAATCACGCTCCCTTTCTCGACCAATATTTTTTGAAGCCAATCGCCTCAAACAGCTAGAAAGTACCCAATCTGAAGGTACAACCCTGCGACTGTGGCGGGATGGTCGTCCGGGTTTGACTGTTGCTTTTGGTGCGGTAGACCCGCAAGCTATGGTAGAAAAAGCCATTTCCTTAAGCCAATTGAACGCACCCGAACCTGTGGAACTGGGGAGTAACTCCAAACCTGCTTACCCAGACTTGGGAGAAAGCGTACCGTTAGAGGTGTTAATCGATTGGGGTAAACAAGCCATTACTATGGTGCGCGACGCTTACCCAGAAGTTATCTGTTCGGCGGAGTGGGATAGTGAAGTGGAAACCACCCGGCTTGTCAATACTGAGGGTCTAGATTGCTACTATACCGATACTACCCTCAGTTGCTATATGTCCGCTGAGTGGATACGGGGTGAGGATTTCTTGAGCGTTTCCGACGGACAAACCCAACGCAACATCCTGCATCCAGAAAAATTAGCACATCAAATTATACAGCGTTTGGCTTGGGCAAAGGCTAATGTCCCCTCCCCTAATGGTCGCGTTCCCGTGTTGTTTACTTCTAAAGCTGCTGATATGCTTTGGGGTACAGTCCAGGCGGCTTTAAATGGCAAACGAGTCCTAGAGGGGGCATCTCCCTGGGCTGAACGCTTGGGTAAACCAGTCACTGCACCCACCCTCACCCTCTACCAAGACTCCCACGCTGGACCCTACAGTTGTCCCTTTGATGATGAAGGGACGCCGACCCATCCTTTAGTGTTTATCGAAAATGGGATTTTGCGTAATTTTTATTGCGATCGCACCACCGGCAGGCTGTTAAATACTGGCAGTACTGGTAATGGTTTTCGCCCCAGTTTAGGTAGTTATCCCACACCAGGGTTGTTTAATTTACTAATACAAGGTGCTTCTGGTTCCCTGGAAAATTTGATTAAACATATGGGTGACGGTTTAATTGTCGATCAGATGTTGGGTGGTGGTGGTAGTATCTCCGGGGATTTTTCCATCAATGTTGATTTAGGCTACCGCGTACAAAACGGTCAAGTTATCGGGCGCGTTAAAGATACAATGGTGGCTGGTAATGTCTACACTGCCCTCAAACAACTGGTAGCTTTGGGTGGTGATACTGATTGGAACGGTTCTTGCTACACTCCATCTTTGATTGTCGAAGGACTGTCCATTACCGGAAAGCAGAGTTAAAAAAGAAGTGGTGTGCCTACTACACCATCGAATGCGCTTGCATCATTACCCACCAACCTATTTATGGATTCATCTGCTACCCAAAATCAAAGTTTTCTGCTTGATACTGTTGTCTTTTTTAGAGCCAGAGTGTCAGCAAATCTTCAGAATAGAGAACTTTGGCGGTTTACTAATAGTTATTATTTAAATTATGGATTTCAATGGCGTAGTATTTTAAAATACTATAATATATTTTCCAGGGAATTAAGAATATATTCCTGGAAATTTACGGATGCCGAGCCGTGTCAACTGAGTGAGTACTCACCCTTAAGGGTGGAGTATTAATGACTGTTTTCCAATCAGTCTCAATTATGCTGAGGCGGAAATTATCTGATTTATTGGGTAATTTCCCGCAACCAGTAATCAAATTGTGCGGTTAAAAATAAGTCAGAAATTCAAGTTTAAAAATGTTTTTTGAGAACAAAAGCTAATAGCATTTACAGCTACTAGCTGATAGTTAAAATTATGTTGTGGCATCCTCATATTACTCAGCAATTGCGCCAATGGTGGCAACCCAGACAACGTTTAGCCATTGTAGAAGCCTGTGTGATAGGGTTAGTTGCAGCCCTGTCTGCCGTTGCTCTCCAACAAGGCTCAGGATGGTTGGGAACTTGGCGAGTCCATGCTTCCCACATGCTACCAGTGGGGATTGCTCTGCCAGTGTTTGGTATGGTGTTTGGATATCTCGCTGGGTTACTGGTGGAGAGATTCGCACCAGAAGCCTCCGGTAGCGGTGTACCGCAAGTCAAAGCTAACTTGGCGAATGTGCCCGTTCAACTCTCCTGGCGAGTCGGATTAGTGAAATTACTGGGTAGCATCATCGCCTTGGGTTCGGGAATCACCCTGGGACGCCAAGGTCCAACGGTGCAGGTAGGAGCAGCTTTAGCAGCAGCTATGATGCGCTGGGTTCCCACCTCCCCAGACCATCGTCGCCAAATTATTGCCGCTGGTGCAGGTGCGGGGTTAGCGGCGGCTTTCAATGCTCCGATTGCCGGGGTGTTGTTTGTGGTGGAAGAATTACTCCAGGATTTATCGGAACTTACTCTAGGTACCGCGATTATTGCCTCATTTATTGGTGGCGTCGTCTCCCGACTGTTGGGCGGTCGCAGTTTGGATCTCAACTTGGAATCCAGTCGATATCATAGCAGTTTTTCCCTTCCAGAACTCCCGTTTTTTCTACTTTTGGGGATTTTGGCGGGGGTGCTGGCTTCCTTGTTTACTCGCGGTCTAGTTAAAAGTGTCAAAGTTTACCGACTATTACATGTAAGCCTACCTGTCAGGGTAGCAATAGCAGGGTTGCTTTCGGGTGTGATAGTAGCAATGCTTCCTTTAGAATTCCGTGATAATACTGGATTGCGGGAGTTTGTGCTGGTGGGTAGTCCGAAAGCAACCCTAGCAGCGATCGCTTTTGTCTCCCAATTCATCCTCACCCTAGTAGCCTTTGGTTCCGGGGCACCGGGAGGTTTATTTGCTCCTAGCTTAATTCTTGGTTCCACCCTCGGTTATTTGATTGGTCTATTCCAGGTGATGATTTTGGGAGTAGGTTCCCCCACTACCTATGCTTTAGCTGGGATGGGGGCATTTTTTAGTGCAGTTTCCAAGGTGCCAATCACAGCGATAGTCATTGTGTTTGAAATGACCACCAATTTTAATCTAGTGCTGCCGTTAATGATTGGTTCGGTGACATCTTACCTAATTGCTGACCGGCTCGACCCTGGTTCACTCTACGACAAGCTCCTGAAACTGCAAGGTATCACACTAGAAAAAGAAACCCCTAGCAAGGGGATACTGACTCAGTTAACAGCCAAAGATGTCATGCAACCACGGGTGGAAACCCTTAGTGCTGACATGAATCTAGATGAAGTCATCCAAGCCTTTTCTACTTCTCACCATCGGGGATTTCCCGTAGTTGAAGAAGGTAAATTGGTAGGAATTGTCACTCAATCGGATTTAGCGAAAATACAAGACCGCAACTTAACGAAGTATATAGCTTTACGGGAAATTATGACCCCGCAGCCCGTAACTGTCACTCCTTCGCAAACCCTAAGCAACGTACTGTATTTGCTAGACCGCCAGCAAATCAGCCGCTTACCAGTAATTGATGGTCGTAAACTGATTGGGATTATTACCCGTGCCGATATTATTCGTGTGGAAGCCGACAGGCTGAATGGTGAAACCGGCGAGAAAGGACCGCGACCAGCCCCATCCTATGTAGTTTATCAAACACGGTCTGCGAGCATCGGACGGGGACGGCTACTTGTACCAATTGCTAACCCAGAAACCGCGTCTACCCTATTGCAAATGGCAGCTGCGATCGCCCGCGACAAGCATTATGAAATCGAGTGTCTGCAAGTGATTTTGGTATCACGCCACACATCCCCCGCCGAAAGCCAGGTAAGAACAGCAAAAAGCCGAAGGTTGCTCAGACAAGCGGAAGTCCTGGGGAAAAAATGGCACATTCCAGTCCATACCCAAATTAGAGCTTCCCACGATGTCGCACAGGCAATTCTAGAGACAATTAAGGAGCAACATATTGATTTGATGTTGATGGGGTGGAAGGGTAACACTTCCACCCCTGGTCGTATTTTTGGCAATGTGGTAGACACCTTGATTCGCCAAGCACCTTGTAATGTAATGTTGGTAAAATTAGCAACGGATGCTTCGCAAAGGGATGAAACGGATAAGGTATCCACTACATCCGCTACCAAATCCGTTGCCGACTTTAACCGCTGGCTGATACCGATGGCTGGGGGACCGAATGCACAGTTAGCGATTAAATTTTTACCGGCTTTGGTGAGTTTAGCACCTGCACCGCAAATTCACTTGTGTCAGGTGTTTGCACCCTCGAACCCGGAACCTGACCACAAAGTAATGGAAAAAGCCTTCCGAGTACTGATGCGTCACCGTCAGTTATCTCACAGTGTCGTCGCTGATGCCATTAAAGCTGATTCCGTTCCCGAAGGAGTGATTAATCTGGCAAAAACAGACCATACTGATGTTGTGGTTTTGGGTGCTTCTCGCGAAGGGATGCTGCAACAGGCGATTAAAGGTAATATTCCAGAAGCTATTGCTAGTGGGGTGAATAGTACCGTGATTTTGGTGCGGGGAGCGATAAATTAATTCAAAATTTTGCTGCATCAGAATCAGTCTAATGTAGGATGGGTTAGCGTGATTCGTAACCCATCAGTAGGGGATGAGGGCAATACTCTTGTATTTATTCAAATGTAGGATGGGTTAGGGTGATTCGTAACCCATCACAGAGTTGGGTAAGGTACCTCAACCCAACCAACCTCTTCTAGAGGATTTTCCCTTTAGCTGATTTAGAGATTGGATTAGGGATTTGGTCTGGGGTTTTTGAAGATGTTCCCAGTCATTGGTTGCGATGGTGCGATGTGCAAGGAAATTGGTTACTGACAGACACGGAACAAGAACGCTTAGAGAAAGAACAGGCACAAGCTCAACTACGTCAAGCGGCTCAAAATCTCCTAGCTACGGAGATAGAGGTTAGTCAGGTGGCGGAAATATTGGGTTTATCGCAACAGCAAGTGCAGGCTTTCAAACTATCGTAGATTTCATCACCCCACCGCAAAATCCGTCAACTTGCGACTACTCACAGGCTGATAAGCCAACACAATATCCTGCTTCGGTACTCCCAAGGCTACCAACTCATTCGCTACCCCCACCTCAGTGCCATCATGCTGAATCCAAATTTTTCCATCAATAATATCGATATGAATCGTACAACCAAATACCCGGCGCCGATTCTCCCAACCCGCACTAAATAACTGATAATGATCTCGCTCATCATCAAAAAACACATACTCCTCAATGTCTCCGTAGGAAGACTTAAAGCGACTGTGTTCAGTCAATATCTGCTTAATCCAAACTCGATACTGCACTAGCTTATCCACTGCACAACCTCCTGCAAATCTGGATCAAAAATTAGCAGTTTCACCGCATTTTCTGCAATGGTAATTTGCACCACCTCTTCCCGGAAAAACTCCTCATAGGTCAACAGCGGCACTGCCAAATATAGCACCCGTTCCGGCTGTTTCAATCGCAAGGCAATGCGATAATTAATAAACTGTCCCAACGCCACATGAAATTCTGAAATTGTCGAAGGAGCTAGAAAACTCTTGACTTCAACAGCAATCAACTGATTATCCTTCTGTGCTGCCATCAAAGCCTCCGCCGCCAAATCAATCTGTAACTTATAGCGCGTCGAAAATTTCAGCGTCAAAGGATCAGCAGTAATTTTCCAGCCATCCTTAACCAAAGCAGATTTCACGACATCATGATAAATATCCCGTGCGGACATATACCAAATTACTAATAGGCATATTCATTTTATCGTTCATCCCGCGATATGAAAGGGGCGATGCTCACCCTACGCTGGTTGATGCATTAGTGTAGGGATGGAGGTTAGTCAGGTGGTGGAAATATTGGGTTTATCAAAAGAGCAAGTGCAGGGTTTCGGGGAGAATGGTTAGGAATGTTGCGATATTTACATGAATTGTAAAATCCGCCCTCACCCTAACCCTCTCCCTAGGGGAGAGGGAATACGAATTCTTACTCCCTTCTCCCCTAGGGAGAAGGGCACCTGATGAGGGCAATACTCTTGTATTCATTCAAATGTAGGATGGGTTAGCGTGATTGGTAACCCATCAGTAGGGGATGAGGGCAATACTCTTGTATTTATTCAAATGTAGGATGGGTTAGGGTGATTGGTAACCCATCAGTAGGGGATGAGGGCAATACTCTTGTATTTATTCAAATGTAGGATGGGTTAGCGGCAGCGTAACCCATCATTATTTGGGTAAGGTACCTCAACCCAACCAACCTCTACCTCTGCTATAAAAATAAAATTTTCAGAAATTATTTGCGTAATTTCTCAATCAAATTAATTCCCTGCAAGTTCTTTTAACTTACGCTCGGCAAACTCTTTCACCTGGGGATTTTGAGCAACGGCTAAAGCTTGGCGATAACTTTCAATTGCTTTTACTTTGTCCCCCTTTTGCTGATAAGCATAGCCGCGATTGTAGAAGGCTTCTGCATCTAGGGGCTTGAGTTCGATTCGGGTGACATTAGCTTTGTCGTAAGCATTGCCGCGACTGTTGAAGGCATCTGCGTATTCTGAAAGGGCATTTGTGGGCTTTCCACCGAGGGGCTTTACTTTTTTGCACCCTTAATCAGCCGTGTAAATGTGGGAAAATATTTCCGACAGAAATTCTCTGTATCTAACTGTGCTTCGTAAGACAACCCAATAAACGGCGGGAAAATCGACAGCGTACCCTTAAGTTTGGCATCAGCAGTAACTCCCGGTTCGTTCAACTTGTCTTCAATTTGTGTCAAAAGTTTCAGTATTTCAGCCGTATATTGATCAGGCTGACGCAGTATGACATTTTATGTAATAAATATAACTAATAAATAAATTAAAGGGCAGGCAGGATGCCTACCCCACAAGAGTTATTCAATATCCACAGATATTTATTCGTATTATATTTACTCAATTCCGGATAGTGTTTCTCGTTCCCAGGTTCAACCTGGGAACGAGTTCTGGGAGGTTCTACCTCCCGTGGTGCAAAATATGAGGTAACAAAGTGGAGCGATCGCTTCGGACTGCGCTGGTGCTAAGAATCTCGACAGATGCTTCGTTTGGCGTTGCTATACTCAGCATGAAAAAATAAAATTCATACATCTTGCCTAGGGCGGGGAAACCCCGCCCCTACACCAAATAATGTGTATCATTATTTTCGTGAAATGGTATTAATCAACCCAAACTCATCAAATTTCACCACTTCACCATCGGGCTTACGGGTATCAAAACCATAGCTGCTGACTGTACCCGTCTCCGTATCCAAAATGCTGAAAACTGTAATATTATTACTGGCTACGTAGGGTAAAGGCTGCCCATCTTCACCAATTAACGGAGCAATATTGGGCACAACTGGTTCTAAATCGTAGGGGTCGCCTAATGCTACGTATTTTTCCTGATATCCCCCTGGTACATCCCGCTGATTTTTACCCAATGCAGCCCCGTAGGAGTTACCGACATTAGAAGTCTCTAAACAGTGCATTCCTTGGGGAGTAATAAAGCGGTTCCACAGGTGGGAATGCCCATAGAATGTTAACTGCACACCAGCTTCTTCTAGCAGTGGCATGACATCGCGGATGATGTAATCATCTTCCCAAGGATACTCATATCGCACGGCTGAAATCTTCCCCTCCCCATCCCGGACAATTATTTGTATGGGGTCTGTATATGCTGGGACAATGTTACCGCCTAAAGTATGGGGTGGATGGTGCAACATCACGACTTTATACTTTGCCTGTTGAAACTCTGGACTGTGGAGTTCTTCCAGTAACCAGTCATACTGAGGGCTACCTTTGCTAATTGGTTCAAAAATAAACTGTCCGTAACCCCAATTTTCCTGGTTATGCAAGTCTTTTTGTCGTTCTTCGTATTTTGACTTTAACTGTTGATTATCTCCAGAATATCGCCAAACGCAAGTGACATACAGCACCACTAACCGGACATCACCAAAGGTAACGGCGTAGTAAGTTTCTCCTCCTGTGGGACTTTGGGGAAGGGTGAAGATTTCTTCGTAGGTATCGCAATTAAAGGAGTTATCTTTGGTGGCTTCACCGTATAATTGCTGAGCTACTTCGCGGGGAATAGTATCATCAAATTCTGCGTTTAAGCTGCCCAATCTCCCCCAGCGTCCCATGAATTCATGGTTTCCCAGACAAGTAAACAAGGGTGCATGTTGAATAATTTCTCCACCGGTGTAGCAAGTTGTGACGCCGTTTTTTTCCAGGGTAAACTTAGCACGACCTTGTAGACAGGGAAAGAATGCACCCCCACGATTATCGTCAAACCACTCACTAGCGCGGTCTGGGGTACTGACTAAATCACCCACGAACCACACTGCATCCACTTGTCCTACAGTTTCCACCACCTTTTGCAGATTTGCTGCTACCAAGGGTTTGAGTTGATGGTCGGAGGTGAGGAGAATTTTCGCTGTTTGACCGGGGTTGGGTGTGGGTGCGAGGGTAAAGATATCACTGCTAACTCTAGCGCTATCTTCCTGGACGCTGGTGACACGGTAGGGAACCCGTTTCCCAGGGGTTAAACCAGTAACTTCCGCTTCGTGGCGCCAAATTTCTCGTCGGACGGGGTGCTGATAAACTTGTCCGTCGGTGGTTTGCTTCCCTACCCTTGATTCTTGGTCTTCACGGGTACGACTGAGTTTAATGCTGCTAGCGCTAGCGGTGTGTTCGAGATTTTCACCGTAGCTAACAGTGTTCTGCAAACCGGGAAACTCAGTAAACCAGACTACTCGGACTGAGTTGGGTGTTGGGAGTTGCAAAAATGGATCACAAAGCAGATGGGGTGTCATGATAATTCCAAATTTAGCGATCGCACAATTGAGGTATGAATTCCAGATTAATCGTATATTCACCGCAAGATTGTGCAAGGCTGATTTTCTGGTACCTTCAGTAAAAATGTTGTTCCTTTTTGGGGTATTGATTGCACGGTGACTGAGCCATTCAGCGCTAATAACTCAGAACGCACAATATCTAAACCCATACCACGTCCACAGATGTGACTGACTGTCGTAGCGGTGGAGAAACCGGGTGCAAATAAGACCTCTAAAAGACTCTGTTCATTAAGACTCTGTTCATTAAGGTAAGATTCTGGGATTAAATTCATTTTCCCAGCCTGATAGCGGATTGTCTTTAAATCCAAACCTTGACCGTCGTCTCGAACTTCAATTATTAAGAGCTTTTCCTGATTATAAGCGCAAATTTCAATTAAACCTGTACTTGGTTTGCCTTGATTTAGCCGCACTTGCGGTAACTCAATACCATGAGCTAAAGCATTTAAAATCAGTTGCAATAGTGGATCGTAAAGTTTTTGAGCAATGCCTGGGTCTACTAACACTTCTGTACCAGTCAGCTTTAATTTTACAACCTTGCCGTAGGTCTTCCCTAGCTTTTCTACCATTTGCGGAAACCCATTAAGTATATTTGCTAAAGGCGATCGCGATGAATGCTGTGGTGTTTCTAACATTTCCCCCCTTGGGTATGTATCAGATGTCACTCGCTTTGTAAATTCTTGTAAAGCCAAGGAAGGTTGACCACCACGGGTGCGATCGCGATATGGCTCACAAGGCGTATCATCTGCTAAAATTGCTTGTCTACCCCGCTCAAAATCAGCTAAAGCAATTTCTGCTATTTCCAATACTTGGCTGGGGTTAGCTTCCAGCGCTACAATAGTTGTTCTAGCTATGGCGCTAAAACCAGGAAAATCACAAGATTTCCCCACAGCCATCAATATTTCAGCCTGAGAGCGTAAAAAATCTCTAAACTCTGCAATATCTTTTTCAGTTTTAATTGCTTGATAAATCCTTTCTAAGCATTGTCCTACACAGGTTTCCCAGATAAATTTGACACTATCAAAATCTAGTTTGAGTGATGGAAACCTAGAAAAATTATTTTTTGTATATCCTGTCAATTTATTTGGTAATTGACCCAAAATAAGCCTTGTTTTTTGGATGTATTTATCATAATTAATATTGCTGTTTGTTATTTCTAACACTAATATCAAATGCAGGCATTTATGAGCTTGTAATAATAATTCTCTTAGGTTACTATCAACAACTATTTCAGAATGATGATAAAGAAGATTAAAAATAGATTCCAAAGTATGGGCTACTTCCTGAATAACCTCTAGTCCCAGATTACTTGCACTTCCTTTCAGCGTATGAGTTGCTCGCAGAAGATTATACATCTTGCTGGTATTATAACCATCTGATAATGACAAGATTTCTCGCTTAATAGTATGCAGTAATTCTGGAGCTTCAGTTAAAAAATATATGTTACCTTGTTTTCTAATTTCTGGTTCGATTGTCATATACTTCAATTAATCGCTGTGCTGTCTGAATTATTTCGGCTTGATTAAGTGGCTTGGCTATATAAGCATCTGCGCCTAATATCATGCCCCGCATTTTATCTATGGCACTGTTTTTCCTTGAGCAAATCACTATGGGAATTTGCTTAGTAGAGGGATTATTTTTTAAGTGATGACAAATATCAAAGCTATTTTTACTATATAAAATCGCATCAATAAATATTAATTTTGGTAGATTGATGTCTAATTTTTCCAGAGAGTCTTGACTACTAGCCGCACTAATCACATAATAGCCTACTCTTTGCAAGCAGCAACTTATAATTTCTCTATCCGTCAACCCTTCTTCAATCACTAAAACAGTATTCATGAGAATAATTTTTGGTTTTTTTTCTTTAATAATCACTGCTAGAAAGCACTGGCTTTCAAAAAATTCACACAAATCCAGGGATAAGTTTGCAAAATCTTTAATTTTTGGTAACTCCAAAATATTAATGATTATTGCAAGAGGAATATAATACTCTCTGGTAAACTTAGCCTGGACATTCTAAATTTACTCTGAGAATAATCTTTGGTAAATCAGTAAAAATTCTGAAAAAATTGGCAATTATTATTTATAATAATGTATCATTTTTACTTGTAAATCAAATCCCGATAGCCTGAGATTTTCTAAAAACATTAATTCCTATGTATCAGGAAACATGAACTTTAAGTATTTTTATAAATCTCCCCGATAAAAGTTAAATAAATTTTTGATTTAATTCCAGTATTAAGTATGAAGAATGAATATGGAGCAGCCCTACCCTATTAGATTGATTAGTCAGGAACTGGTGATTAGGGACTAAGTACCTAATTCCTAATCTAAGGGTCACAAATCTCTAAATTTTATGCGTATTTTTACAATAGATTGAGGATAGCTATAGAATTATCCCAATTAGTGACTGATTATTGTTGCACAGTTTTTAGTAGCCACTTAAGTACTTACTACTAATATCAAATCAATCTTCATCAATCACTATTTCTGGTTCACAATAGCCAAGTTTGAGTGATAGATAGCTACAGTCTTGTACAGAATAACAAACCCGTCATATTTTTATGTATGGTGAGCTAATACAGAATGGGTTTTGTGTTTAATCGGCAGCAATCAGATAAGATTGCAGAGAAGTATAATCACATATTTTAATTTATACTGAGTAATTGAATTTACTAAATAGCATAGTATTATTACTAATAATTCTTCTTGTGTAGAGACGTAGGGGGACACGTCTCTACAAAATCACATATCTCAAGATTTGTGACTAGCAACGGCGGCGCGGAGATTGCCTTGATATTGTGTTAGCAATCGCTCACCTTCTTGCTTATCGACCCCAGTCCAGTGCATCAGCAGGGCTAGTTTAACCCAATTGCCACTATTGTCTAGTAAAGTCCCAGCAGCATCACGACTTAAGCCGGTGAGGTCTTGGAGAATTCGCAAGGCGCGATCGCGTAACTTAGTATTTGTGACTGCTACATCGACCATGCGATTGCCGTAAACTTTACCTAAGCGCACCATGACGCCAGTGGAGATGATATTTAAAGCCAGTTTGGTGGCGGTACCAGCTTTCAAGCGTGTGGAACCAGCAAGTACCTCTGGACCCGTCAACAGACGAATATCAATATCCACAAGAGCCGTCACTTGTTCGACGGGGACACAGGCCATAAAAATAGTCGCTGCTCCCCGCTGACGTGCCGCATTTAAAGCCCCGTGGACGTAGGGTGTAGTCCCACCGGCGGTAATTCCCACAACTACATCTAATTGGGTAATATGGCGGTCAGCAATAGCAGCAGCACCATCCTCAGCGCGGTCTTCCAAATCTTCGGAAGAGCGGAGCAACGCTCCTGCACCACCAGCAATAATCCCCTGTACTAACTCTGGGGGAGTGCAAAACGTCGGTGGACATTCAGCGGCGTCTAGCACACCTAATCTACCACTGGTTCCTGCACCAATGTAAAACAGCCGTCCTCCGTGGCGCAAACTTTCAGCTATGCGCTCAATAGCTTGCGCCAATTCTACTTTAGCAGCGGCAGTGGCAGCGACCGCCGAAGCATCTTCGCGATTGAACAGTTCTACCAATTCTAGGGAACTTAGTTGATCTAAGTTCTGACTATTAGGATTAACCTGTTCTGTTAAAAGATGTCCACGCTCCTGAAAATTTGTCATTTGTGTTTTGTTCAACCTCCATAGTCAAGAGTCAATAGTCAACAGTCCACAGTCCACAGTCAGCAGCCAACAACTAATGACTAATGACCCATGACTCATGAATAATTACAACAATCCTTCCAGTTTGCGGCGAATGCGTTCTAGTTCTGCTGCCGACAATTGTGATTCCTCATCCTCCTGCTGCTGTGGGGTTTGAGATTGCCAGTCGATGTCTTCGACGTTAGTTTCTGGGGGAACAGCTAGCATACCGTTTTCTGGGACAATTTCCCAGTCATATCCGGCACTTTCGCAGAATTCCTTGATTTCTTCGGCATCGAGAGCTTCAACGCTAGGTGTGGGAAAATCTTGCGCTTCTAGGAGCATCGCAAACCGGCTAGCATCATCTTCCGACTCGAACATGAGGATTTTGTTGCGATCGCCCTGCTTAATCGTATGAATCCCTTCATTTTCGGTGCCAGCATTAAACAGCAAAACAAAAACTCTCATAGGAGTGATCATCTTTCCTTCCAACTTTGATATTCATATTACGGTTCGAGGTTATGACAAATGGAAAATTGCTGCAATAATTCTTACTTTCTTAAAATTTCCAGGGAAGATTAGGTGTAGCGTTGAAGTTAAGTAACTTTGATCCACAACTCACAAATCCCCAGCCATTGGTGGAGAACCCTGTAAACAAAGATTGCAGATATTCGTTGTTGACTTATCCTGAAAATGGCATAGGTAATAGCCACCAGCCATACTTGATTGGGCAAACAGACTGTAAAATGCGATGCCATGAGGAACTCTCGCGATAATCCAGAACATCTACCCCCAGCTACTTTTAACCCTCGACTGGCACTTTTGCTGTTAAAACGTGCTGGCATTGCCTTGGGTGCAATTATATTACTAGGGCTAATTGGCGGTGCTTGGCGGTTATGGGCTTTTGTCCATCAAGATTTGGCGCCGATGGTGGAAAAAAATCTGACTCAAACTCTCAAGCGTCCGGTGAAACTGGGTGCGGTGGAAAGTTTTTCTATACGCGGTGTGCGGTTTGGGGCTTCGGCTATTCCCCCCACATCCACAGACCCTGATAAAGTGACTGTAGATGCGGTAGATGCCAATTTTGACCCCTTGCAGCTGCTGTTGGCACGACGCCTCAAACTAGATGTTACTTTAGTCAACCCGGATCTGTATATTGAACAGGATCGTCAGGGACGCTGGATTACTACTACCATAGTTCAACAACCACAGGCTGGGGCAGCAATTAAAACCGAGTTGCAGAACATTCGGTTTACCAATGGTGATCTGGTTCTGGTGCCCTATCGAGAGTCTAGGGGTGTGGATACTGGGGATAAGAGACTAGGTGTACAGCTTGTAGAAGGGGGAATTGCTTTTCCCTTGTCCTCTCCCTCTCCCAGTCAAAAGTCCCCATTTCCCACTTCAGTGTCTTTTTCCCAAGTCAATGGTGTGGCTACGTTGTTGGAGAACAACCAGCTAATTGGCTATGACTTGAATGGACTGCCGACTACAGGTGGGACTATTAAGTTACAGGGTTCCCTACGTCCGAAAACTCAGGAAATTATCGCCCAAATCCATGCTACAGATTTGCTAGCGTCGGAGGTGACTCGGTTGGTACAGCTACCTCTAGAGTTACAAGCTGGGAGAGTCAATGGTAGCGTGAATGTGCATCTGCGACCTCAGCAACCGACGGAATTGTTAGGAAATCTTAATTTACAACAAGTAACAGCGAAAGTTGACCGCTTACCCCAAGTATTTAGTAATTCCGACGGTCTGGTGCGCTTTAATGGGACGGAAATTAAGCTGGAGAATGTGGCGACTAACTATGGCAAGATTCCTTTATTAGCAAATGGGATTATTGACACTAAAAATGGCTTCCAGTTGGCGGGACGGGTAAATTCTGTCAATGTGGCTGATGCTCAACAGACCCTGGATGTGAAATTTCCCTTACCTACCGCTGGGGAGTTGAAAGCAGACATTAAACTAGTTGGAGCATTACAAGCGCCGGTGTTGACGGGTACTGTTGCGACAGTGAAAACTGCCCGGATTGATCAAGTCGATTTTAAGAGTATCCGGGCTGGGTTTGAGTTTACAGCGAATCGCCAATTAATTACCATCTCTGACATTCAAGGAGAAGCCGCTGTTGGTGGTCAGGTGACTGGTAATGGGAGAATCACCTTGGGACAAGCACCAAGAATAAATTTTAATTTGCGGGGACAAAATGTACCAGGGGATGCGATCGCCAAAATTTACTCTGCTACGCCTAATTTTCAAATAGGTGCGGTGAATGCGATCGCGCAAATCTCAGGACCCGCTACCAATGTCCAAACCGTAGTCAAATACCAAGCACCCAATGGCACCTATCCCAACAATGGTGTAGTGGTGGTCAACTCCGACCGCTCAGTTTTGTTCCGCGATGTCGCCCTCAGTCTGGCTGGTGGTAGGGTACTAGCATCGGGAAGTTGGGTAAATCAAAAGTGGCAAGCCATTGCTGATGCTCAGGGAGTGCAAGTTGCTAGGTTACTGCAGGGACAAGGGACACCAGCTTCCCCCCAATCCCCAAACCAAACCCAACTGCAAAATATCAACCTGGAAGCAGCCAAATTTAATGGTCGGTTATTACTCAGTGGCACCACCGACCCTTTCCAAGTAACCTCTATTCGTCCCCAGGGAGCAAACCTGCAAATTGGTGGAGGTACAATCACTGTCACCAACTTCCAATTTAACGAGCAGCAGTTTAGCGCTCAGTTGCAAGCCAATGGCGTGCGCTTACTAAGAGTGTTAAAAACCGCACCCACCGCCTTAAGTGGGGCGCTGTCGGGTAATTTCCAAATCAGCGGACCGCGAGAAAATTTCAGCTTACAAACCTTGCGTGGTACAGGTGCAGTCCGTTTAGGGGTAGGCGGTGGAATTGTCAGTGCTTCTAACATCCAAGTCGCTAACGGAGGCTTTCAAGCACAGGTTGAAAGCAATAATGTGCAAGTGCAGCAGTTAGCACCAGTACCTCCGCAATTTCAGGGAGCATTAACTGGTAAATTCAACGTTGCTGGACCTTTGGAAAATTTCACTCCCCAAAACATTCAAGCCACAGGTCAAGCCAGGTTAAATGTTGCTAGTGGCACTCTCACCGCTACGAATATTCAACTAGCCCAAGGTCAATTTCGCGCCCAAGTCCAAACTAATGATATCCCCTTGGGTAAGTTGGCACAGGTACAACCACAACTACAACCAGCCAGGTTAACTGGTAAATTTAACGTCGCTGGACCTGCTCAGGGGGCGACAGCACAAAACATCCAGGCAACGGGACAGGCAAGATTAAATGTTGCCGATGGCACAATTAATGCTACGAATATTCAACTAGCCCAAGGTCAGTTTCAGGCGCAAGTCCAAACCAACAATGTGATTCTGGGAAGGCTAGCACCAGTGCAGCCGCAGTTGCAA
The DNA here is from genome assembly GCA_035285345.1 of Nostocaceae cyanobacterium. Taxonomy (GTDB): domain Bacteria; phylum Cyanobacteriota; class Cyanobacteriia; order Cyanobacteriales; family Nostocaceae; genus JAYKJH01. The sequence goes on from JAYKJH010000165.1 coordinate 16,726, forward strand.
GGCGGTAGGTTAACGGGGCAATTCAACGTTGCTGGTACAGTGGACAACCTGCAACCGCAAGCCATCCAGGCAAGGGGACAGGGGAGGTTAAATGTTGCTGATGGCACAATTACTGCCTCGAATATTCAACTAGGGGATGGTAACTTTACCGCCCAAGTACAAGCGAACAATGTCATCTTGCAACGCTTAGCACCAGTACCAATACCACCGCCATTTCAAGGCAGGTTAACAGGGGAATTTAACGTTGCTGGTGCAGTGGATAACATCCGACCGGACGCTATTCAGGCAACGGGGACTGCAAATTTAAATGTCGCTGGCGGTAAAGCAGAGGTATCAAATTTGCAATTAACTGGTGGTAATTTCACTGCCTCAGTCGATGCTCAGCAATTACAACTCCGGCAGTTTGGAGACCAGTTGCAAGGTGAACTTGACGGTCAGTTACAGGTGGCGGGGAATGTGGATGCACTCACTGTGCCTAACCTGCGAGGGTCGGGTAATGTGCTGCTGTCTCAAGGTGTGCCGGGAGTTAATAAACCACTACGGGCAGATGTAGAGTGGAACGGACGGCAGTTAATTGTTAACAAGGCAACTGCGGATGATTTAGATGCCACAGGTATCATTGCGGTGAGAGTTCTGGAAACGGGGGCACCGGAAATTACGGGCTTAAATCTCAATGTCAATGCCAAAGATTACAACCTCAAAGAGTTACCATTGCAGTTGCCTGATACTGTAAAGTTGGCGGGAATAGCAGACTTTCAGGGTAATATTTCTGGGACTTTACCCGTACCGAGTGTCAAAGGAGATTTGACATTGCGGCAGTTGGTAGTGAATGACCAGAAGTTTGAATCACCGCTAGCTGGTACTATTGATTCTGTCCCTGGACGGGGATTGGATTTAAATGTCGCCGGGACACAGGACCGAATTGTCTTGAATTTAGATGGTAGCAATCGTCCCCGTTCTTTTACCGTCCAGCGCGGTCAAGCAGTGGCAGTTGGGGAAACCCAAGGGCAAAATTTGGCAGTTAACGTCAAAGATTTCCCCATAGGGATATTAAACCTGACACCGCCGCCTGATACTGTTTTGGGTAAGGGTAGGGTTGCTGGTAATCTCACGGGGGATTTTACAGTTAATCGGACAACATTAGCACTCAGTGGCGGGAACGTGAGAATTGCTAATCCACAGGTGGGTCGTCTGCGCGGTCAGGAGTTTACGGCTGATTTTACCTACAACAACGGTACTATTAGCGTCAAAAATGGCAGATTCATTCAACAGACCCAGGATAGAAGGGGTAATCCGATTGCTAACCCCAGTAGCTATGTCTTTTCCGGTGACTTTACCCCCACTGCTAGCACTCCGCAATTCAATGGGGAAGTTACTGTTAACCAAGGTAAAGTACAAGATGTGTTGATGGCATTGCAAATCTTTGAATTGCAAGATTTGCAACGGGGGGGACAACCATTACCTGATGTCCCAAATCCCACAGACAAACTGCAAACAGTGCCAGTAGGTTTACCAGACCAACCGTTACTAGCGCAACTTCGCAGACTAGCAGAAATTAACGCCTTGCTAGATATGCAGCGCTCCGCACGTCGTGAAGCATCTCGACTACCAGAATTGGCTGACTTAAATGGGGATTTTAGCGGTACGGTAAAAGTAAGCACAAGCCCTGACAAGGGACTGACGGCAGAATTTGATTTACAGGGTCAAAAAGTTAAATGGGGTAGACCCGATGAACCGGAGCGTTTTTATCAAGCGCAACAGATAGTTGCTAAAGGTCAATTTCAAAACGGCGTTCTCACCTTATTACCTTTACGGATTGAGTCTAATCAAAAGCTGATTTCTTTCACTGGGACTATCGGTGGGAAAGAGCAATCCGGTCAGTTGCAAGTAAGTAATTTCCCCATCCGGTTGTTAAATAACTTTGTGCAGTTGCCGGTGGGAATCACAGGTAATCTCAGTGGTACAGCTACTCTGGCTGGTAGCATCGACAAGCCTAGCGCTATAGGAGAATTGCGACTCACGGAAGCCAAGTTGAATAACAAAGATATCAAGTCAGCCGTGGGTAGCTTCAACTATAACGATGGTCGTTTGGGCTTTGGTAGCTTGGTAGAAGTTGTGAGCAACGAAGCAGTTCAAGACCCGATTACAATTACTGGCACTATCCCCATCACATCAGAAAATAAGCAAATTACGCTGGATGTGAATGTGAAAAATGACGGGTTGGGGCTGATGAACCTGTTTACTGACCAGGTAACATTTGTGGACGGTCAGGGAGAAGTTAACCTTAAGGTGAATGGAACTCTGGGTCAACCACGAGCTAGCGGTATTGCTACACTCAACAATGCTACCTTTACAGCCCTGGCTTTGCCGGATGAACCCCTAACCAATGTCAAAGGTACGGTACGCTTTGAAGGCGACCTAATCACCATTGATGAGCAAGAGAAACTCCAAGGTGACTTCAGTAAGGGACAATTAGTAGCGCAAGGGCAAATTCCTGTATCCGATGCCGACACTACAGTCAATAATCCTCTCATAGTTAGCACCCCAGACAACCGACCACTGAACCTGAATATCAAAGCTCTATATCGGGGTGGTGCTAGTGGTAATTTGAGGATTACTGGTACGGCGCTAAACCCAATCATTGGTGGTAACGTCCAATTGGCAAATGGTCAAGTACTGCTGGGAGAAACCACAAATGGGAATCTGGAAGGGGGACAAGGGACAAGGGAAGCTAGCGCTACCCCTAATACCCCAGAATCAGGACGGGGAAATCCCACCCCTAGGCAGGGAAATCCTGCCCCTACTGCTAGTACCCCAGAATCAGGACGGGGAAACCCCACCCCTCCGGACTCCGCTAATAGCATCATTAGGTTTAATGGGTTGGATTTGAAGTTAGGTAAGAATGTTCGCATTACCCGGCAACCAATTATCGACTTCGGAGCAACAGGGAACCTAACACTCAATGGCAGTTTAAGTCAGCCATCACCGACAGGTACTATTAAACTCCGGGGTGGTGGGATTAATTTATTTACTACCCAGTTTGTCTTGGCGCGGGGTAATGAAAACACGGCAACTTTTCAAGGTAGCCTTGACCCAGAACTGGATATCCAGTTGGTCGCGACGGTGCCGGAAGTGGTTCAGAGTCGTCTGCCCAATTCACCCTTGTCAGCATCGGAAATTAACGAGGAAGTTATTAGCGAGTTAGGTGCCCTCCGCACAGTACGGGTGCAAGCAAAGATCCAAGGACTAGCCAGCACCCTCGACCAAAACCTAGAATTGACCAGTAACCCCTCCCGCAGTCGAACGGAAATTGTGGCTCTGTTAGGGGGTGGCTTTGTGCAAACCTTTGGCAGGGGGGACACAACCTTGGGATTGGCTAACTTAGCGGGTTCCGCGCTGTTGGGTAATTTCCAAGGACAAATCAGTGCCTTTGGTAACGCTTTGGGGTTGAGCGAGTTACGGCTGTTCCCGACGATTATTAGTGAGAGCAACCGCCGAGGAGCTTCTCCTTCTACCTTCGGTTTGGCTGTGGAAGCAGGTATAGATTTGTTCCGCAACGATGTTTCTGTTTCGGCTCTGCGGGTGTTAACCGCCGACCAACCTACCCAATTTGGTCTGAACTACCGGGTGAATGAAAATCTTCGTTTCCGTACTTCCACTGATTTCTTTGGTGATAGTCGCGCTGTGGTGGAGTATGAACGGCGGTTTTAGGGGACACGGAGGGGGCACGGAGGACACGGATGGGGACACGGAGATGCAGGGGGCAGCAAGGAGCAGGGGGTATGAATATTTACAGTTTCATAATTAAGCAAAGCGCGTAAAAAGGCGGTCTGTTTTCGTGGGCTGCATTCCCACCGGCAAAACCAATGTTGATGCCATGATTATGATCTCCCGCATATTTAGTAGGAGCTTGATAATTGGCTAGTACATTTTGTTGTAGCCCTTCTGGTGTCTTTGCCATCCTAGCAGCACCTTCAAAGCCACCACCACCAGTATCAAATAATATTTCGTGATAGTGAGAACCGGAGTTGGAAATCGCTGCACCGTGATTATGTGAGGGGATTTGGTTAACAGATAAGGTAACACTATCTGCACCACCTTCCTGTTTGAAGTTGTATTTTCCACCGGCGGCAACTATGAATTTGTCTCGCAAATCAGGAGTGCCGTTTTGTCCGTTACACAGTGCCCAACCACCGGGAATTTCTGTTTCGCTTCCCGACCACATCATAATCATCCCTTTGACAATCGCACCGTTATTATTGAGCAAATTGTAATAAGTGGTTTTTAGATGGGCATTAGCACCTTGGTAAGGCTGTGCTACTTCCATAGCGCCACCGCGACCTTTGATGAATAGCAGTGTATAGGGTATCCGATAACTGACTTCAAATGCTCTGACAGCACCACTGACTCTTAGTAGCCTTTCTGCTGAACCACCAGTAGGTGCTGGTCTGACAGCATCATAGGAAGCTACAGCTACCACATCGCCATTTTCCGCATTGCTATTCACCCAATCAGCCCAATTGTTCCACAGGGACTGATTACCGAAGATATCGTGGGTGGTTTGAACTTTGAAAGTTCCATTAGGATTGAGGATTACCGTATTTATACCACGAGTGTTGGTAATGTTTATTGAGACATTGGCAATTTTTAGATACGTGTTATTCCCTTCTGTGGATTCAAAGGCTGAGCCTCGGAGGTAAATTTCGTAATTTTCATAGCTCAAGGGATTACCGCCAGCATAAATCGTGCCACTAGCTTTGACATCGCCTTGGACTTCCAGATTTCCGCCGGAGTTAATTCTCAGCCTTTCCTGGAGTTGATTAGTATTAGCTCCTGACTGCTTGGTATAAAAAGCTATATGACTGGAGTAATTGCCATCGTCAAGAGACTGGATGCGGGCAGTGGGGGCATTTGTACCTACGTCATAGCCATTAAAGTCAATGGCTGCACCTGCACCGGGAGAACCGGTATTGTTCGCTAGGGTTAAAACAGGGCCTAATGCACCTGGTGCATCTTTGCGAATTTCTAGCAAGGACTTGGGAGTTGTCGTACCGATGCCCACGTTGTTGCCGATAGAATTGATGGACAGGGGTTTGCTACCGTGGGACTGAATCCAACTGTAATCTGTATGATAGCCCAGTCGGAGATTGGAGGCGTCAGTCGAACCGAGAATTAAGGTGTTGCCGTTAGCATCTTGGGACGTATTAATAATTTGTAACTTCGCTTGGGGCGAAGATGTGCTACCAATACTAACATTACCACTAGCAGTAGCCAGGTAAGCACTCCCAGTGACTTTGAGTTCCCCGGAACCTACCTGTGTCCAATCACCAACGGCTAATCCGCCGGTACCGATGGCAACGGGTTTGTGTAATGCGATCGCGGGGTATGTTTGGTCAGGATTAATTCGCAACCAATCTTGTTTGTCTGTCTCGACAATTCCCCAACCAGCAGCGCTTTTTAGCCTAGCGCCGGTGATTTTTAGATTCCCCGCAACTTCTAATTTTTCCGTTGGTGGCTGGGTTGTGCCAATCCCAGTGTTTCCCGCTAGTTGAATAGTATCAGAACGTACTTCTAGTTTTCCAAAATTACCACTGTCTTTTTTTGCTAGTAACATCTGGTCAGTGGCTAGGGGTACGGTAATTTGCAACCCTCCACCGGCAATAGGTGCAATCTGACCGGCACTGACTTGTTGTACTTGGTCGTTTACTTTGTCAGCGCGTTTGATTTGCAGTTGTTCCACTGTCTTGCTGACCAAACGGCGACCTGTAGATGTTAATCCTTGGATTTTTCCTTGAGTATCAATGGCGACTTGCCCCAAAATTACGGAGTTACCATCGTCAACATAAGTGGTTTGGGGTTGTAACTGCAGGAAGGGTACTTGCTCTAGTACTCTGTTACAAGGACGACCTGTTTGGCTTTGTTCTAATTCGTAGAACTGAATTGTTAGGTAATAGGTTGTGTCTGCTTGGTAAGTGCTGGTATCCAACTGCACTGGTACAGCTACTTTCCTGGGAGGATTGTTACTCAGTGTGGCGTTACCTTGCTCTGAAAGTGAGATTAGCTGACCATTACTATCAATTGCTACGCCTTGTTGAATGGTAATGGTGTTGCTGCCAATGGTACCACTAATTTCCAAACCTTGGGCAATTCCCCACTCATTTAAGGATGATATTTGCGTTCTGACTACAGGTAAATGATAGTCATCAAAGTCTTGGTTAAAGTTACTAGCAGTGAATGAACATTCCCGATTGTTATAGGAGTAACGATTTCTTTTAATTGGTTCTGATGACATTTGTTTATCCTTAAATATGATAGTTTAAGTTTCGCGCTGCTGTCGCCAAGACGCAAATAGGTATTGTGGACGTTATGCTAAGTTCATTGACCAGGAAGTATGGGCGGGTTTTTGTTCATTAATTACCTTCTCAATGTCAAAGCGAATTTGGTTGCGGATATCTACAGAAGTTTCCCGTTGCTGAGAAAAAAGGACAATTACGCCAAATTCATGGTTTCTAGATCGCCATTCTCTTTTTTCATTGGCTTCACCTCGTTCAGCAATTATTAATTGTCCATTTTTATCAAGTGCTATTTTGCTAGGATTGATTAATTTTCTTTCATCTGTGATTTTCGTAATTGTGGGGGTTGTTTGAGATAAATCTAAGCGATAGATAGCTGCGGGTTCTGCCATAGATTTATTGGTAATATTACCTTGAAAACCACTTCGCACTCCTGTATCGCAGACTATTAAAGACTCAGGATTTTCCAGTACTAAACCTGTAGGATAAATTAGAGGATTGTTGCTTGGCTCAACTGTGGCTAAAAGCGAAGTTATTGACCAGTTATTTTGGGGGTCAATTCTGATAATATCGGCAGGTTCTTGGGTGTTTCTGTCTTGAGCGTTGGCAATAATTAACCGTCCTTGAGCATCTATTGTCATAGCAGTTAATTCGATTCCTTCTCCCAAGTTTAGTACTTGTTGTCGCTCTACTTGGGTGGGATTTCCTTCACTAATGATGACAATTTTGGTTGGTTTATCTGCATCGAATGGGTCTCCTTTGTCTAAAACAATCAATCTTTTTTTACCGTCCCTTCCAGATGTATCTAATACCATATCTACAGGTTTAGCAACCGGCAAGTTATTAATTACTGTTATTGGTTGTGAGGCTATGTTATTATTTGAGGAAATAAAGCGATAAATTGCTGGTGTGTATTGAGTATTTTCTTCGCCTTCGGTCAATACAGAATATTGGTTTTGATTATCAATTACAACTGCTACGGGATTCTTGAGAATGTTACCGGAGTAGATAGGCTGGGGAGACATCCCAGTGTAGGGAATTTCTCCTGTAGTGGATACTTTCCACAATGCTGGTACCCAGGTTTTATTATCTTCTTGACCACCTCTATCGGCAACAATATAATTATTTTCTCTATCTATAGCTAGGGCTGTTGGATGCAGCAACACACCGATATCTGAGACCGTATGACTGTAAGCAATTGCGTGCAATGTACTGATTTCATCTCTTGCTAAATTAGCACGAAATATTGCTTCGCTATCATCGATAGCAATGCGGGGTTTAGCTTCGGTGGCTGCATAAATATCAAGATAGGTGAGTAATCCTTGTTTTAACCCCCGCTGCTGGTAAATGGACATGATTTTGGAAATAAATTTTCTCTGTTGATACTCACTCCAATCGTCACGTAATTCGAGTGCAACCCAAGTTGCTAACCAAGGGAGAAATTTGGCTGGTGTCTGCCAAGGATTGAGTATTTCTGGTAATTTATCAATGGTTTTTTCTAATGGTTCGTAATCTTTAATCGCTGTTTCATCCTCTGTAATTCCAGTCAGGATTTGCTCAAAAATGCAAAGCATCCTTGCTAAAAATTGTGTCGGGTCAGTTTCCGAAGACCAAAGAATAGCTGGGAGATATTTGATGTAACTGCTAATGATGTAATTACTGTTAGGTTGTGTCATATATAGCTTTATCCCAATGCTTCTACATTAATCTTGTGGGTACCGCTACAAATAATTTCGTAATCTGCTACACGCACCCAAGCACTGAGTCGATTACCTTCATCTTGATAGGGTCGAGCGGTGGGTTGATATAGAGGTGTTTCTGTTTTTATCTGCAATCTAGAAATGAAGCCAATATCCGATTCTGGTTGGAGTATTTTAAATAGGTCTGAGACTGTAATATCTTGTCCAATTTCCCAGCCATTTCCTGTCAAACTTCCTAACAATGGATGGAGAAATTTCTGAATTTTTGTCTGAATATCTTGTTGAAATTCATCAGGATTAATAATATTTTCGTCCAGCACCCTTTGCCATATTTTAATATCAGCTTCAACGCTAATTGGCAAATACCGAGGAGCAGTAACATATAAGTTAGTAGTTAAAGGACGACGGTCATCTAAATATTCTTTAACTTCCTGAATCAATTCATTAGTAGGTATGGGTCTAGGTTCTTTTTGAATTAGTTCGTTAGTGGGTAATGTCAAGGGAGATTGAAAATTGGGGATGATAATTACATTTAATGTACCGGGACTGCGATTAAGTCCGCCATAATTCCAGGGTTGGTTAATTCTGGGGTCATTACTAGGAAGTCCATCATAAACTGTAAATATTCTCGGTGGTAAACACCGGACTGTCTTGATATCACTAGAAGTTTCCCGCGCTAAATATTCATAATCCTCTACAGTTATGGCACGATAGCGGTTACGTAGTACTTCGGGAGCGCGTCGTTTAGTTTCTTCTATTGGTTCTTCATCTGAACCTCCCTTAGCGGCTGCTAAATTTTTCACCTCTGTGATATTAGTAATTGGTGTGCGAATTACAGTAATACTATTAGCAGGAACATTACCTTTAGAACCACCTGCTACGTAACGATATTCCGCTGCTCTAATCTCACTTCCATCGCTGGGAATACTACCATGACCATTAGGTGAAGTGGTGGGATGATAGTTACCAAAATTAATTGTGGCTGTTACCGGGTCAAGACGGAAATATCTACCTTCAGCTTTAGGAAAATCATCCTGGTGTATCCAAGGAGTCCAGTCACCAAATCCACCAATTTCTAGTGGTTCTCGTACCTCAATTTTTAAGTGAGCGTAGGGTGATTGAGATTTAGTCTGTTTAAAAAGCGGGCGATTTTTTAATTCAAAAAATTGCAAAGGTTGACCGTTGCTCACCCCTAAAATTTCTTCTTTGATAGTCAGCGCATTAGTTGCAGCTACGCTATTAAAAAGAATATGTTCAATCCCAATTTCTACTGCTGGAACTTCGATACTTTCAATTTTCAGCCCAATCCAAAATAAGTCGGTGTCCAGCTTATCTGCATCTGTCTTGGGAGTAATATCTGTCCAATTTTTGGGATTTTGTCCTGTCCAATTTTGGGTAAGGGATAGGGATATAGTGCCATTCTTTTGCAATTCCATGGTGTTATCACTGATATTCTGAGACACAATATTAGACCAGTTAACCGGGGTTATATCTTCTGAAGAATATGACCAAGTTGTTCTCAGACTATCCTTGGTAGCTGGTTGAGAAAAATGCCAGATTAAAGCAATATTTTCCGTGCTGGCTTTATCAAAACCCAGAGCAATAATCAACGGTTTATTTTGCTCAATTGTTAGTTTTTTTCCAGATAATGGTGTATTCACTAACGCATTAGTTAAATTTTCATATTTATTATCTTGCACTAACAACGCTGCAGTTAGATTAATTGGTAAAACTTTGATGTTGTTATTTGTTTCAAAAATAATTGCTGGTTCTGTTTCTGTTTGAGGAGTAGCTACTTGGTGTCCTTTAGGAATAGTTAAAGGACTAACTCCTGGTGCTAAACGATAAGTTAAAAAAGTAGAAGCGGGGGTTGCAGGGTCACGAGTAATTCCGAGTAAATTCAGAAATTCAATAAAGTTTTTCTCTGGTACCCGATTCAGCCGATAAATCATGCTTTCAGCAATCCAAGCAAATAACTCAATCAAAGTTATTCCTAAATCGCTGGGGTTATGGTCAGTCCATTCAGGTGTATAACGAGGGATAAGAGCTTTAGCTTGCTCAACTATATCTCTCCAAGTACGGTCATCTAAATTTGGTGGATCTAATCTACCTCTTGACATAGTTATGCTCTCTTATCGTGCTTCTAAATAGAATGGATACACTAAACTTTGGGGTTCATAAGTTGCTTTAATTTTATAAAATACCTGAATTGTTAAACAGTTATTTTCGTAATCATTTTTAACTATTACATCTTCTAAAATTATTCTAGGTTCCCAGGTATTTAAACCTTCTTCTACATAGTATTTTGCTAAATTAGCAGTTGCTTTATTATTAGGTGCAAATATCAGACTCTTTAAATTACAACCAAAATTAGGACGCATGACTCGCTCATCGTACTGAGTTCCTAAAATCATGCGAATCGAATCTTTTATTTTTTGTTCTTGCTGTGATTGATTGATTCCACCCCGTGGGTTAATTGAGAGCGGAAAAGCAAAGCCTTTACCTAAAAAATCTGTATTCATAACTTCACCTAATTTTTATGTCATAAATGACCAAAGATTAACTCACATTCACTTGGCTTGCTTGCATATTGATATTACTGTTAGCGTTTAACTCTACTTGAGTTCCCTTGATATTCACACCTGCTGATGATATTTGCATAGAGTTATTATCATCAATTTTAATCGTAATTCCTTGAGAAGAGAGATTGATGGAATTATTATTAAACTTAATGGTAATACCATCTTGTTTAAGTTCTATCAAGTTACTATCAATCCCTTTCCATTGCAGAGAAAGTTTTTCAGCACCGGGTGTATCGTCAATTTTTATCGTTGAACCTGTCTTAGTCTGCAAAGTCAAGTTTTCTTTTCCTGGTGTTTCATCAAATAATATTTTTATGCCTGACTTTGTTTTAATTTCTTTCTTTTCATTTAGTCCTTTATTTACTTGGGGTGGTCTAGCTTTTCCGTTCCACAAACTGCCAATTACAATTGGTTTATCAATATTACCTCCCTCAAATACTACTGCAACTTCATCACCGATATCTGGTAAAAAATAAGTACCTCTATCTCCTCCCGTCATCAGCGTAGCTAACCGTGCCCAATTACTTAAATTAACATCAGAAAGATGAGGGAATGATAGCTGTACTCTACTCATTCCTAGGGGATCAAGATTATTTTCTACAATACCAATCACCACCCCATCAACTTTTTCTTGTTTGTTTGGTGAAGGTGTTTCTCCTATTTTTTTTCGTAAACTTTGTAGGAGATTATTGGGTACTTCTTGAGATATTTCAAACTGGGTTTGATAGCCGCTATCATCAATTGTATGAGTCACGGTACTAAGAGTATATGACCCACCAAATCGCTTACCAATTCCTCGAATTTCAATCATTTGTCCAGGACGGAGTGTGGGGATACCAATACATCTTCCTGAACCTTCATATAACCCTTGTAATAACTGTAGGAGTACTGATTTAGCGAGTACTGCTGCATCAATATAACTATCTACAGGGTGGTCACGAACAACATGTCTACCCAATTGCACTAATTGTTCTAAAAAAGTACTCCCAAGCCTTTCAATTAAATCATCTAAATCAGAACCAATTGCAACTGCTGGTAATATAGCTACAATTTTTTGCGCTAGTTTATAATCATATCCTCTAATTATTTGAATTCCCGCTTGACCAGCAGTTGATAATCGAGGATTGAAACTAATTAAGTTTTTCCCCCACTCTAAAACAACTAATTCTGTCTGGGGTCTGGGAAAATGAAAATAAAGTTTATCCCAGTGAACATAAACTCTAAAGAAATTTCTATCAGCTAGTTCTTTTAAAAGTGCCCAATCACTTCCTGTTTGCTGTACAGATTCACGGGGTGGCATTAGGGATGGGTCAACGATAGGAATCAGCAGATTTTCCGCCGCTATCAGAGCAGCAATGGCACTATCATTGATGTTTTTGAAGGTAAATCGACTCGGCTGATTGTGTCGCATCCTATGCGATTTATCATAACCTGTAACCGTCATTACCGATGCTCCATTCGAGGGAAATGTGGGATTAACTGCGGTGATTTCTCCTAACATTATTGGCTGTAAATCTCCAGCATACCCCATGTAAATTTCTACATTTTTACCGACATCGAATAAAGCTGAATCTGTAAAATTTAATTTAGCATTATTTAATTGTAATTTAAACATACTGGCTTTTTCTAGGCTGAGTTCACAGGTCAAACTGATAACAGCTTGCGTAACATCCGCCTCTAGAGTTAAGCCTTGAATTTTTACTAAAAAATCAGGTGCGTAGTAGGAATTCATAGCTTTTTTATAGCCGATTATGTTTGGTTAGTGATTCTTCTTATTGGCGGTACAATTAGCTGGTTTCCTGGTATCAGCTTCAAGGGATTATCAATATTATTCAATTCAGCAATTTCTCTCCAAGCACTTGGATCTCCCAATACATTACCAGCAATTTTACTTAATGTTTCACCTTCCACAATATTTCTAATTGTAGGTGGTCCAATAAATAATCCTTTTCTAATTTCTATGTTGACTTCTTGGTATTCCTTGAAACTAACAGTTAATGTTGCTCTTACAGGTGTACCATCTTCTAAAAACATTGTGAACCGCTGTCCTACGCTTTCTAGGACACATTTAAAGTTGAATCCCCCCCAAGAAAATAGGAGTATTGGCGGTGCTTGTGTTTCTGGATTATTATTGAGTAATCCACTAATCTGGAGAGTTTTGTTTCTGACATCCTGTCTCTTTTCAAAAGTATCAAAAAATAACTCCATTTTCAAATTGCGTGCATTACCTCGTACATATTGAATTGGTGGAGTTTTTAGCCCAGGAATGCCAATTTCAGCAAAAGTATTTGCTATATCTAAAGCATACTCTTCCGGGTTGAACATTACCGCAATTAGTTCTGCTGTTTGCAAATTGGTGATAGTTGCTTTTTCCAGTGACATTTATCCTCCCCGTTCTGATGTAGTTTTAATTTCTTCTAGTAATCTCGCTCTAAATTCTTTAAACATCTCTTCCTTCATCTGACTTGATATTGACATGGAAGAGATTCCTTCTGATGTTAAATTATGCTGAGAAATTGCTGATGCTGTCTTGGGTGCTGGGATACTTGTTTGAGCTAAACTACTAGTTTGAGTATGGTTATTTCTAGTAGATATTGCTGATAATTGTTGATTACCTCTTTGGATTTCTGGCAAAGAAAAGTAACGACGTACCCTATTTTCATTGTTCACTGCTGTTTGTTCTTCCGCTTCATCGCTATTATTCAAGTTGGGTGAACTGGTAATATGAGTGAATTCATGACCTAATAGCGCAATACTTTCTGGATTCTGGGGATTATATTTGCCAGTACGAAACATAATTTTATTATCATAAGTTAACGCATCAGCATTAAAGTTATTTGCCAAAGTATCAGCCGCTTGATTAGCATAAACTTTCACGTTAGGAACCCGAATATGTAGTATTTCACTAAGAAAATTTTTGAGTTGAAAATTTATGGGTGAGTGACTGCTCTTTTCAATTTTTTCTTGAATGTCTTGTGATTCAGCGTAATTTCTTTGTAGCCGATTTTCTGGGTCTTGATAAGCATCAATATTGTCTTGGTGGTTGGGAAAATCCTGTGATTGTTGAGTCGTCTTATCTAAAGTTGGTAAAGCCGCAGTAAATCTAGGTTTAATTGCCGAGTATTTAGATAAAATACCTTGAGCTATTTCCGATTGTTTCTTGAGAGAAATTATATTTTTTTGAGGATGCGCTAATCGAGGTGATTGATTGAAGTTTAATTCTCTATTTTCTAAATTATTTGCTTGAGAACCTTGATGCGATCGCGTATATTTTCCCTGACTTTCTGCCAATAAATTATTCTCTTGTTCAATTTGTTTATTTGGAATATATTCTCTGCTCAAATGTTGTAATAATTGATTATCTTTTCTAAATTGAATCTGCGGTTGCATCCTTAATTTATCAGCATATTCTTCAGAACTATCTATTTCTTCTGCTACCGTTGGTAGTAAATGCTCCTTAACGTTTTGTTGTTTGGAAGTGTATTTTTTATGAATATTCTCGGCAAAATTAACCCAGGGTGATTTTGGTCGATTGTCAGTGTCAATACCTTGCCACTTTTCTTGCAAAATATGGATATTTTTGAAGTTATTTTCTAGCAATATATCCCAACACCGTTGTGGTCGGCGTTGTTGTATCATCAAGTTGGCTTTATCCCGCCAATTTTCACCTATTGTTGTGATACTTGGATGGACTTTATCTGCTGCATTCATAATTCATACTTTTTGAGCAATTATGCAATCGTTTTATTGCTAGTTGCGGTTAACATCAAAATTTCTTGTACCCATTCTCGACGCTCCTGATGTTCCATATTCATGATATGGTCGTAAGACCAATGAAAATGGAAGGCAATATAGGCTACCTCTCGACGGAGCAAATTCACAGGGTAGCCTATAATTCCCCCGATAGTTCTATTTCTACTTCAAATCCTTGGTTACAGTGCGGACAAGCGACTTTTTGTAATCGCTTACTGTTGCCGTTAATCTGGTTATATAACTCTTGCAAGTAAGTCAAATCAGAAGCAAATAATCCCTCAATAATTTTAGGATTTATTGCTTCCAAGGAACCAAGTTTGACAATCACACGCGACAACAAAATAATTATGAGATAAGCAGGATTAGACTGCACACGGGGGTCTTTGAGGGGTACGATTTCATCTGCAGCTGTTGCTAACCGCATCACTCCTTGACGATGTAAATTTCCCTCCTTGTCTACATATCCTTTAGGTAAGGTGAATTCATATTCTGTTTGAAACATCAGTAACGCCTCTTCTTTAGATAGAGACATTACATGGAACGTCTCTACAAAACCAAAACTATCTGCTTGTGAATTTTGAATTTTGATTTTTTATGCTCTCTCTACTCTCTCGCAGCACATGCTTAAAGAGTCAATTGCCACATCACTTCCCTTAGCATCAAAGCTAGGTGCATCGTATTTGCTAGGCCAGGCATTGAAGAAATTCCACCGCACTTTTTCTTGTCCTCTATCATCTAGAAGCACAATTGAGCCATTTTTGCGTTCAACTTCGCCATTAACTGCTGTTAAATGCCAATCATAAAGTTCGCGAGAGTCAGTGATTCCCCACTTGAGCATGATATCAGGATAGCTAACTTTTCCTCGCAATTTACGTACTGTTGTTAAGTCACCGCCCTCACGATACTCGACTACTTCTACACTAGAACCTAGCCCGCTACACTCCAAAAATCCTGCTTGTACAATCCCATCAATTTCTACTAGAAATCGATAATTTCTATACGGATCAACCCTTGGCATGTTCTTATTCTCCTGATTAATTCGTCATTAGTTATTAGTAATTAGTCATTAGACTTCTTGCACCTACCTTCCCGGAAATCAATTTCCAGGTTAATAGCCAAAGTCTACTCAAGTGGACTAAAATCTTCATCCAGTCGTCTTTAGATGACTTTCGCTATGAGCCGGGGGTTTTCAACCCTCGGCGGTTGCTGTTAAGTACTAATTAACCGCCAGTAGTTTGCTCGATGCGGAAGATAACAAACTCAGCCGGTTTAACAATTGCTACACCAATCAAGGTAACAACTTGTCCTAACTCTCGTACTTCTGGGGGGTTCGTTTCTGCGTCGCATTTAACGAAAAATGCTTGCTTGGGAGTTTCACCAAACAATGCACCATCCCGCCATTGATTGAGCAAAAAGTCACCCACTGAGCGTTTAATCCGTTCCCACAGCGCTGGGGTATTGGGTTCAAAAACGACAAACTGGGTTCCCGCATCGATAGACTCACGCAGGAAGTTAAAATAGCGTCTGGTGCTGATGTAAAGAAACTCCTTATGGGCTTCATCCGCCATCGTTCTGGCACCCCAAACCTTGATAGTGCCATCAAAGGCACGAATTGCATTGATTCCCTCTGGGTTTAATCCATCCTGCTGTGCCTTACTGATGGGTTGGCTGATATTCAAAGCACCCACAATCACTTCATTCGCTGGTGCTTTGAAAACCCCCCGCGTGCCATCAGTGCGAGCATAAATCCCTGCTATATGACCACTAGGTGGTGTCACATAGTCTTGAGCTTGGGTAACTGGGTCAAATACTTTAATCCAAGGATAGTACACAGCGGCGTAGCTGGCTGCTTCACTGCGACCAACTGGACGGATAGCACTCACATCCAGATTATCCGATGTTGCACCATCCAAGATTGCTACCCGGTCTTTCATCTTGAAACAATGGGTGATAATTGCAGTGTGCTGGGTTTGCGCGATCGCACCCGGTACTGCAACGATAGCTATCTCATCAATTGCCTCAAACTTCTCCAATTCCTGAGCCGGGTCATCTATTTCGGTAGCCGTTGCTACCCGCAACACCCAGCAACGATTCCCGCCATTATTAAAGAAACCATAAATAGCATGTGCCAGGATTTTATTACCTGCTTGAAAGTCGCCAAATTTAGTTTTAAATTCTTCCCAACTTGTAATCAGTTGCGGTTGATTAGCTGGAGCTACTGTATACGGCTGCGGTACGGGATTTCCCTTATCGTCTTTTATGACATTACCATCTTTATCCGTTTGAAACTTACCTGGTTGCGGTGGCATTGTCACATCATTGGCAACTACACCAATAAACCCTGCTGTACTTGTTCCTACTCCTGCAATTGGACGTGCTTTTGGTGGTACTTCTTCAACATAAACACCAGGGGATAAATACTGGGGCACAATTTTCTCCTTTGCCTTTTAGTAGATTATTTATGACTAGTTCATTCTGCGTCCACTTAACTTGATATATGCTGCTTTTTGTCTCGCAATTTCCGGTCAAATAAGCTCTGAGTTCAGTTAATTTTTTATGTTTTCTTCTCTCAGTGATAAAACATAAAAAATATTTTATTACCTAGTTGCAATAAAACTTTAACTTTTCGATGTAAGCTGGATATTTAATATTGTTTCCTCTCCCGCAGTGAGAGTCACTTTTTGTATTTCCGTTGAAAAACCCTTAGCATAAATTTCGATTGTTGGACTACCTTTTTGCATTTCACATGATAAAATATAGCGTCCATCTTTATCAGTGAAAGTTTGTAATTCCGAACCACGCACTTTCACAATTGCCTTAGCGATTGGCAAGTTGTTATCTTGACGCTGGATTTGCCCAACTAATCTAGTTGGTTGTAGTTGCACCTTTACTTCTAGATTGGGAACGCTAACATCTGTGACACTAGCAACACCATAACGGCTACCTAAATTTGCTGCCCAAATGTCTAAATTGTATGAGCCATTTGGTAAATCTTGGAAATAAAACGAACCATCTTCACGGGTTAGGGTTAGTAAATTTTTACCCTTGATTTCAACAGCCGCACCCTGAATAGCTTGTTTAGTAACAGCATCGATAACACAGCCTGCGATCGCTACTTTATGACGAATTTGTTCGGAGTTGGGAATTAGAAGATTATCCATGATGGATGTAGCCTTAATACCGAACTTTTACACTTTAAACAAATTTTTTCTGACTAACGGGATATTTTTACAAAATGTTATGAATCTTGAGTATTGACGTTGAAATAATTAAATTTATACATAATTATTTTTCGGTTTTTGAGGAGATTTATGAAGTAATATTTAAGGCAATATCAGGAGCGTTAGCTTATTACTAACGCTCCCTACACTCTTGATATTTGATTGATCAATCACCTGTTTGCGTGGGATTTTTCAGCAGCAACAGGTGATGATAATATGGAAGACTAGAGTTATAAAAAGGGTGAAAAATCTTCATCCAAGTACCTTTCCCAGTCCTCTTCCAAATCTTCTTCAGAACGAAACATACTTTCCCAGACATTGGATGCAACTTCTGCTCCCGTAGATAATCCACTGCCTACGTATGAGGCTCCTGTAGATAATCCACTGCCTACGTATGAGGCTCCTGTGCCTAAATATCCCAAACCAGTTCTCCCGGCTCTAGTACCGTATACCCCTACTTTACCTAGAGGTTGAACGTAACTCAAAGCAGACATAACATTTTGCCCAAATGGTCTTCTGTAGATTGGAATTGAGGGTTCGGGACGAGTATCAGGATTAGGTGTGAGGTTGATTGGCTTGTAATCTGTGTGAGTTGATGTGCCATGCGGACCAATATTCCAACCAGTGAATACATACTCTGCTGCATCTAGACTATGCCCTATCTTCTCGCGCAAAGCTGCATCAGCAGAAAATGGCGTATTCTCCGTTTGGATAAAGGTGAATTCATTCGGACCGTTTGGTTGTTCGCCTTTAGGACTGGCAGCACCAAATAGAGTATGGTGCAGGAAGGGTGAATTTATGCCGTAGTGCTTCTGCGCTGCTACATCAGAACTGTATCCAGTGGTAGTGTAGCCTCTGTAATGGGAAGATATACGTTCTTTTGCCTGTGGCATACTTGCCCATTGATTGTAAAGTATTCTTTGAGCATCTTCTTGCTTGTCGCTAATTCTAAATTGACCACCTTGTAAGAAGTCAACCAAATTTCTATCTCCTGTTTGGTGCATGACATCTGCCATAATCGACAAGTCAAGTAGATTAGCTTCCCTTAACCCCCGCTTCATGTCCTCTGTAGCACGCGAATCTAGGTCAAGAAGTCCGGCGAATTTAGTTCTCAGTTGTGTTTGGAAAGTGCGAATCAGGTTCTCATCACTCAGTTCTTCCATAGTCAGGTCTTGGTCTTCCCGCTTACCATGTAATTCTCTTGCCAGGAGATCAAAGGTGGCAAAATTACCTGGAGTTAATCCCAACCCCTTCAAAGCTACTTTTTGCTCTTCAGTTAGGACGCACTGCACCACATTTGTTGCGCCTTGATTAGTAGAAATTTGTGAATCTTTACCCGCACCCGTGACACTTGCTAGTTTACCCTGTGCTGCTTTTGCACCCATTGAATCTGCTTCCCCCTCTAGCGCGGGGTCAATATTTATCGAAGTATGATTTCCCCCAGGTGCTACTACTTGTCCTGTCCGTTGTTGTACCACATGGGTTAATTCATGTCCCAATAGCTGCTGTCCGGCGGTAGTTGTAGGATCGTACTTACCTGCTTGGAAGTGAATATGGTTCCCTTGAGTATACGCAACGGCGCCAATTGACTCCGCTTGTGAACCTTCGTGAATCCGAACATCAGAAAAGTCTTCTCCAAACTCCGTTTCCATTTTTTGCTGCACTTTTTCAGGTAACTCCTTACCACCAGTTGAAGTGGATGGTAAGTTTGCACTCAACTCACCAGACAAGCCGCGAAAAGATGGTTTTGCTTGAATGGGTTGCTGACTTACTCTTTGTTGTTGCTGCTTAATTAAGTTATTCACTCCTCGGTTACCAATCTCTGCTTGCAGTTGCAATAGCGGATGGAATGAGGTCGCAGCATTTTTTGCAATGTTTTGCGGCTGTTTTGCAGAATGATGCTGACTACTAGCCGAGGTTTGCTGTTGAGACTCGCGCATATTAACCGTTACTTATTGTTGCTGCAATTGAATAATTTTTTCTGTAACCAAACCAACCTCTAGAGGTGAAGATTCCACTGCCAATGTCACCCTGTAGTTAATCCCTGGCTTCAGACGCCATTCATTTGCACCCCAAAAATCCCAAGTCTTCGGGGTTTCATCCGGTAGAGCAACCCAGGTACGCAAAGGCAGTGATTGATTTGCCATTTCCCCCTTCAGTACTTCTGCTGGTAGCGTCGGATATCCGAGCAAAGTTTTCATCACTTCCCCCAACAGTCGATGCTCATCTGCTACCTTTTGCGCCCAAACTGTAACTAGATAGGTTAAATCCATCCGAATTGGGGCTACAGTTTCCATCCCCGTTGCTCCATTGCGGGTAAGATAGCGATCGTTATTCCGCAACACCAGATTTTCCCGAATATCGTAGAGAAACAGATTAATCGTTGGTTTTAAGCCCAATTTGCCTTCCCACTCTTGGTTTGGTCTGTCAAATTGAATATCATAATCAACGCTGGCTCGCGGCATTTTTTGTATCAGCAATTCTTTCAGCGTTTCATCCAAGTCTTGAATCATAGAATTTTCTGCTGTATGTAAAACTGATACAAGGGATGTCAACAGTTATCTGCTCTTCTGGCATCTGGTAGTTTACCACCTAGTTTGTAGTAAGCGCTATGCGCTAAGGCGCACGCTTCGCGAACAGTGCTTATTTGAGCGATTTATCGTTCACTACGAACCCCGTCTATGATAGATGAATTATCAGTTGTTGGAGTGATTTTTGAGCTAATTTATCAATGATTAGCATACAAATTTTACTGCGTCAATTTTTGCGAAAAAATCCTTTGACTGATAATGAGAATGTTAAAAAAACTCAACAAAAATTCACTATGACGGGCAAAAATGTAGCAGTTATTGACGATGTGAAAGCAATACCTGGAACAGTACCATATCCCCCAGCTGATAAAGTTGTATCATGGACGCCAGGTGAAGTCAGCTACACATCATACACAAAGCTAACAGTGAACGGAAAACAGGTAATATCCGAAGCTAAGTGTACCTTCAGCTTTAACGGCAGCCAAACTTTACCCACCGGTGTGCAAAACCCCGTTACTGGTACGGAAACTGTGACGCTGGTAGCTAAACCAACAAAGTTACAGGGGGGTTTGTCTCAAGTGCTGGTTCAGGGTGACTCACAACAGAGTGTCTATGGGAACACATTACAGGTAGTGGCTACCAACAAGCTGTTTACTGCGTGATATCAAGTCTGGTTAATCTGATAACTTGCACCAAAATCAATAAGAGCCAGAGGCTCGTGATTCTAGTTACCAGGCTCAGCCTGGTAACTAGGGTTTGGAGGCTCCGCCTCACCCCTTGGTATAAATCCTATAATTACTTTTTCCCTGCAGCCATTTCTAGTTGCAAAAACTCCTCATCACTTACCAGCCGCCCCATCTTCTGAAACTCCCGCTTGGTTGCCAGTAGCAAATGTTTCATTCCCACCGCTTGACCATTTTCTGCTGCCAGAAAAGCAGCCGCCAATGCTATGTTGCGAATATTACCACCAGCCAAGGGAAATTCCCGTGCCATAAACCACAAATCCACATCAGGAGTGAGGGGTGTTTGTTTTGGGAACATCCCCTGCCAAATTGCATAGCGGTACTCATCCTCCGGGAAGGGAAACTCGACAATGAACCGAATTCTTCTGGTAAAAGCATCATCGAGATTCTGGCGGAAATTGCTGGTGAGAATCGAAATACCCTCGTATTCTTCCATTTTCTGGAGTAAATAGGCGATTTCTAGGTTAGCGTAGCGGTCGTGTGCGTCTTTGACTTCCGATCGCTTGCCAAACAAGGCATCTGCTTCATCAAAAAACAGAATCGCGTTCGCACCCTCAGCAGCGGTAAATATGCGGTTGAGGTTCTTTTCTGTCTCACCGATATACTTGCTAACTACTTGCGATAGGTCAATTTTATACAAGTCAAGTTGCAATTGCTGGGCGATGATTTCTGCTGCCATAGTTTTACCCGTACCCGGTTCACCAGAAAACAGCACATTCAGCCCTTTACCAACCGATAACTTGCGCTCAAAGCCCCACTCACCATAGACAATAGGTTGGTATTTGACTTGATTGCAGATTTCTTGCAGTTGCTGCCGCTGCTCTGGGGGTAGAACTATATCATCTATGCTGTACTTAGGTTGTATTTTTCGTGCCAATTTTCCTAATTCATGACCTGATTGGGCACGAGCAGCAGCGTACACAATTGGGGATGGAGAAATATTTCCCTGGGTTGCTGCTTGCCACCGGGAAGTATTGCAGGCAGTTTGGACAGCATGGGCAATTTGGTCAGCAGTGAGGCGGAAACGGTCTGCTAAGGCATCTAAATCTAGCTCATCGAGGGGGATACCTGCGGCGGTGAGGTGGGTTTGCCAGCAGTGGCGACGCTGTTTAAAATCGGGGATGGTAAAGGGTACGGAGACTAGCGCTAGATCGCCAGTCCAAGGATGTGTTCCGGCGAGGATAGTAATGCCTTTTTGTTGTGTTATGGCTGCTAACAGGGATTGGTAAGCAATACTTTGCTCGTTAGTTTGCAGCACTTCCAGGTTGTCAAGATACAGTAAGGCACCCTGAAACCAGGCTTCGCGACATAGCAGCTTCAGAGTTGGTTCAAAGTCGGTTTTGGCGTCTATCATCCTGGCTAAGTCACACACTAGTAAGTCAGGGCACAACAGTGTTTTGCCCCTACCCACTTCTGTTGCTAGGGCTGCAGCTGTGCGACGTTTACCAGTTCTATCTGTACCCTGGAAGTATAGCGCTAGGGATTTTTCTGTTTGCCAGTCTTGAACCACCAAGGTGGACAGTGCTTTTTTGACTGGGGAATCTAGCACTACATCATCTAGGGAAACGGTAGGCTGAATTAACTGACAAAAAGCCGCCAGTCGCTTATCTAGTCCTGACTCTCCCAAGAGAAAGCGGATAACCTGAGAGTCTAGGTGTAATTCGTGACCTAGCAGCGTTGCTGGGGATGAGTGGGATTCTGAGACTAAATGTAAAAGATTGTGGCGAATCAGAGGCGCATCGGGGGCAAAGTGTTGACGTTGCTCTAGTTTTGCAGATGCGGTGGAGCAAAGCAAATTTAGGGCTAAGTCTACGCTAGGACGCTTGCAGCGCACATCATCTTGCAGGTAAGCATAGAGGCGTTCGTAGCGACGGTCAAGTTCTGGTGCCAGGGTAATAGCTAGCACATCTATGTCAAAGGCAGATAATTCAAAGGTTGTTTGCAACCATGCTAGCCGTGAACCTTCCGGGACTATATCTGCAACAGATTTCCTATCTATCTGAAATACAGGCGTTGCTGGCTGACGCGACAGTAACCGTTCTACTTCTGGGGCATCTATGTGCAATCCCTGATATAGGTCAGTTGCTTGGGTGCCATAGACTACTTTAGCAGCGGCGACGGCTTGCTCTAGCAGTAGGTCTAAGCGCTGCAATAGTGGTAGTAGTCCATCAAGTATGGGGTTGGTAGGGTTCAATTCTCTCCCCTTTGTTATCGTTGCTCCTGGATTTGGATTGTAGCGACTGTCTTCAAGATTGGGTAAAAATAATTAACCGCAGCCTATAGCAGCCTGTAGCAGGTTTCATTCTCCAACCCAACCTACGAGGCTTACAGATGAGTTAAGAGAAAAGATCTGCTGGCAATAACATCATGTCATTTTCATGAGCATCTCGGTCACGAATTTCCTGAGCAATGGCAGATAACTGTTGCAGTAAGTATGTCCGACCTCGTTTGGTTGCACCATTTGGGAGTACCACGTCGTTATTTGCGGTGGAAGCGAGCAGTTGTTTGAAGATACTGGCTTCCTGTGTTTTGTCCAGTACGCTATTAGAACCGTGGATTGTTTCCAGGTCTTGGAAAAGATTCGTCAAATTAGCTATGTTCCCCGCTGTAACATCTGCTTTCAAAGCGCCACGACCGTGGGGTAAATCAACTGCGTCGGCTTTGCTTTGACCAGTGAGACTGCGATCGTTACCTTGGATGGCGGACATAATCCCATGTGCCCCCACCAGGCTATTATAGGTAGGACCTGAGCCTTCAAAGCCAACCATCAGGCGTCCTGAACCGCCAGGGTCAGCGGCTGAGGCTGCATGGGTATCGTACTTAAAGAAGGCATGACCGTGCTGTCCACCTGTGCGTGCCCCTGTTTGTCTGTTGATGATTGCACCTTCAGGTCCAATTGTCGTATTTGCACTGCTGATATTACCCACACCACCCATAGCTATATTCATACCAAGGCTTGTTCCAGCCAAAGTGCCGGAGGTCGATTTCTTTTCCTTCCAGCGTCCTCTGTTTTCTTTAAAATCTTGCGGGTGAGTGGAACGACGTGCAAACAAACCTGCATCGGCGGCACTGGGATTATTTCCACGAGTAGCGGCATCTAGGGGACGCGGTGCAGTGCCGCTAGGATTGTACAGAGGGTCAAAGTTTGGCGCTGTGGCTGTATTGCCCGTCATTAGTAAATTAAAGAACTGATTCCCTGTAGCCAAGGTATCCGATTCATAAGCGAAGCGCCCACCATGAGATGCTAGTGTTGCTAGGGGAACATTAGGGTCTTGGAACTGCTGATACTGACCTGTTTTCTGGCTGCCACTTTGTACACCTAAAGATGCCATTGCTAGGAAATGACGCTTCAATAATTGCTGTTGCTGGTCAAGGACTGTTGCATCTGCTTGCTGCATGTTTGCGCCTCGATCAAACAGGGTGTGATACCAGAGTGCTGTATCAGATTTAAACTGTTGCTTGCGGGTTTCCGTATCTCTGAGAGCCTTTGCTTGAGCATCCCAATTCTTCCTAGCATTGCGTTGCCGCCAACCAGTTGGTCTAGCCCCCAATTGTGCTACCCCAGCCTGTGCATTAGTGGCTGCTTTTTGTGTCAACAGGGGTGATATATCGACTGGCTGCCCATTTTGTCGTTCTAGCCAATCTTGGTCATCGATTGTAAATTGGCACTGTATCATTTGACTCCCAGTCTGCGCTGTCACTGGGGACATATCTCCCTTTTCTGATGTCTGTGTTTGCGGCTGACTACCGCTCTGCTGTACCACATGGGTTAATTCATGGGCTAGCAATTTCTGACCTTGGTGAGTGTGAGGATTAAAGGTATCGCTGCGGAAGAAGATATCCTTGCCTGTGGTGAAGGCGTTGGCTTGTATTGATTGATTCATCTCGTCAGACTGGGCATTGGTGTGAATCCTTACACCACTAAAATCAGCCTCAAATGCCTCTTCCATCGGTTGGCGAATATTCTCTGGTAGGGGCTGTCCGTTACCTTTTGCTTGTTCGATGGAGGTTTCTTGCTCTGGTGTAGCTACCGTCCCACCACCATCAGACAGAGGCTGTACACTTCGTTGCACGGTCTGGCTGGGGGTAGACTGTTGTATCCCCGATGTATTAATTTGACTGACAACTTCTTCTGCTATGTGGTCTGCCTCTTGTTCGTACTTATCCCCCGGTGTCCCAATTGACAGCTTGGGTTGAATTGGGAGTAATTCTTGAGATAATCCCCCAAACAATGGCTTTGACTGTATTGGCTGCTGGTTGCCCTGATGCTGCGCTTGAATTAAATGATTTACGGCTGCATTGCCAATATCTGCTTGCAGTTGCAAAATCGGGTGCGTTGATGGTTTTGTGTTATTTGTTGCCTGATGGAGAGAGTTTTTAGTAGTGTTTTTACTGTGGTTAATTCGTTCTTGTCCCATCATATTCTCCTCAAATCTTTGGCAGCAGGTAGCAATCAGTCTGCTGCCATTGTAGCCAATGATTATATTGCTAAATATTACAAGTAGTCACAATTGGATTTATTTAAAAGTTATTTTTTAATGAGATTTTTTTAACAATAAAATAGGAGTTATATAGCTAGCCTAAATCATTCGGAACCCTCACCCCTATCCCCTCTTCCTAGGGGAGAAGGGACAGGTGTGAGGGTTATTGTACAAATCATATAGGCTAGGTATATACAAGATTTTATGAAGTATTTACAAAGTTGCCAACTTGGCAACTTGCTGGTTTTGAATTTATTTATCTTGCCGGTTAGGTGATGTTGAAAGCTGAAAGGAAGTTGTACGAAATCAAAAGAAACTATGAAGAATTAAGGATGAAAAACTGGCACAATTCATCCTTCAATCTTCATTTTTTATCTTTACCCTGTGCAACTTACAGCTAGATTTACGATTGCATCAAATGAGGTAAATATGGAGAATATCTACCAAATTGGTTTGGCGCTAGCTACCAGCACAGTTTTAGGTTTTGCTGTCTGTCTTCCGGCAGGTGCAGCGACACTTTACTCGATTACCAGTCTGGGTTCTTTAGGCGCCGATCGGAACGGTTTTAATTACAGTACACCTTTGGCTATTAATAACAATGGTCAGGTAGCCGGTAGCTCAACCAGTAGCAAGGGAACTCGTGCTTTTTTATGGGATAAAAATCAAGGAATGCAAAACCTTGGTGTTTTACGGGGCGGTGAAGAAAGCGTCGCCTATGGTATTAACAATAATGGTCAGGTAGTGGGTTATTCGACTAATTTTGACCAGACTATCGGTTTTGTCTGGGACAAAAAGCGAGGAATGCAAAAATTGGGTTTTTTAGACAATAGCCAGGGTAAGTATAGCTACAGCGAAGCTATGGCTATTAACGATAAGGGACAGGTCGTGGGTTTCTCCTCCAGCAGTAACGGTGAACGTGCCTTTTTGTGGGATAAAAAGCAAGGGATGCAAGACCTGGGTATCTTTAGTTCTGGTTCCTTTGGTAGCAGCCAAGCAAATGACATCAACAACGAAGGTCAGGTCGTTGGCTATGCTGATACTTACACTGGCGATCGCGCGTTTATTTGGGAGCGCAATAAAGGTCTGCAAAGTCTGGGAGTCAAGAGTGGTTATCCCCAAAGTCAAGCTACCGCTATTAACAGCCAAGGTCAGGTCGTTGGTTATTTGTACGACTATGCTGGTCGCAACCCAAAAGCTCCGACTCGCGCTTTTCTCTGGGATAAAACCAACGGGATGAAAGACCTTGGGGTTTTGGATGCTACCAGCAGTGGTGTTACCTACAGCCAAGCCACAGACATCAATCGTCAAGGTCAGATTGTCGGTTATTCTTCCTCTAAAACGGGTAGTGTTGGCTTTTTGTGGGAAAACGACATGATGCAGAATCTCAATGAGCTAATTTCCCCGAAAAGCGGTTGGACTTTATACGACGCTTGGGGAATTAACGATAACGGCGAGATTATCGGTAGTGGTGCCCTCAAAGGTCAAAGCCAAGCTTTTCTGCTGACTCCAGCAAAAGGTTTATCGCAGACATCAACTTCTGATGTCAAAGATACTGCATACACTGAGAAGATTGTGGCTGTTACACCGGGACCCAATCCTAATGTCGGGTTGTCAACCTCAAGCCAGTCTATCCCGGAATCTAGCACTATCTTGGCTTTACTTTCCGTTGCTGCTTTCGGTTTTACCTGTGCATCTGGTCAGCAAAATCAACACAAAACCACTCAAGAAAGATAATTGAGGTGTTGTACAACCAGGGGATGATTTGTCTTACCTCCAATCCCTTGATAGCTTAGATTGGCGTTGCTGATTGACGATATGAAGATTTCGCGCTGCATACGCAAAGGTAGAAAGAGTAATTCATAGCTGCTATTCAGCAACGCCGTTGGATGTATCAATTTCTATTCTAAAATCATCCCGCATTCTCTGTAAGGCTAGTTACTTCTCATATCTCCAGCGGTAAGGTAAACCAAAAAGTTGAACCAGTCTCAGGTTGACTAGTTACACCAATTTCACCACCGTGGGCGGTGATAATTTGGCTACAGAGATACATTTTTAACCCCATAGCTGTAGAAATACGGTCGCGGGGGTCGCGGACATCCAAATCGAACAAGCGATCGCATTCTAATTGACTCATCCCCACACTGTTATCAGCAATTGTGCAGCGAATCATCCCAGCTTCTGGGGTAGCATCTAAAATCAAGTGCAGACCAGGGGGATTGTGTTGCCAGATATAGGTGAAAATATTTTCTATAACTCGCTGCAACTGGGTTGAGTCTACCATCACTAATGGTAAATCTGGTGATATCAAGTTGGTCACAGTTACTTGATTTTGGCTGAGCATTGATTGCAAGTCTTGAATTATCTTCGGCATCAAAGTGCCTAAGTTTACTAATTTTTGATTGAGGATAATTCCCTGATTTTCGCTACAGTTAATTTCTAGCAAGGAATTAATCATCGCCATCTGCCGCTCATTACCTTGTATCATCCGCTGTAATATTGTCCTGGGTAATTGCGTGTCCCTTTTTCCCTGTTGCAGCAAATTCTGGAGTACCATCAATGTACCCATGACAGAAGTTCGCAGGTCGTGAGAAACTGTGTGCAAAACTACTTCTTTCAAGCGGGTTAGTTCTTGCAGTTCCTGCATTTTATGGTGAAGTTGGGCAGTACGCTCTTGGACTTGGCGTTCGAGATTGGCGTTGAGTTGTGCTAGTTTTTGGTATAGTTGGGCTTGCTGGATAGCGATCGCGACTTGGGAAGATATCTGCACTAGCAAATCAATATCCATTGATTGCCAGGAACGCCAGCTTTTGCATTGGTGCGCTACTAACACCCCTAAAAACTCGTCACCTACGGTAATCGGTACACCGAGGACAGCTTTTATTTGGTAAGGTTCATAGTATAAAGAGTATTTGGGACAGGAGAGAAGTTCCATTGGATCTTGAATCACGCACACAGGATTTTGGCTAAAGAACTCGCGTAACTCCTGCATGTATTCATCATCATTCACAACCCATCCTAAAATCGATGGATAGTTAGGGTCTACGGATTCAGCAATGACTTTACCTTGTCCATTATCAACAATCCCAATGCAAACTCGGTCTGCTTGCAAAAATTGCCGAACTTCGTTGACGGTAGTATGCAGAATTTGGTCGAGGTTGAGAGAACCGTGAATGCGTGCTAGGGTTTGAGTCAACAAAGAATCGCGTGCTGCTCGCAAACGCAACTGTGCTTCTGCTTGTTTGCGTGAGGTGATGTCGCTACTCACCGATAACAGACAAGGTACACCATCGAGATAAATTAGTTCCGCAGACACTAGCGCTATACAAATCTCACCAGACTTTTTGCGAAACTCAAATTCCTGGTTGCGAATAACTCCCTCTTCCCGTAGAGCTTGGACTAAACGAGTGCGATCTGCACTTTGTACAGCAGTAGCGAAGCTATCGCTCGTGTTTACCCAAATACCCAACTCAAACGCTGTCTTCCCAATAGCTTCCTCCCTTGTATAACCACTCAGGTGGACAAAACTTTCATTAACTTCTATATAGCGTCCGTCTTGCAGGGTGCTGATGGTAATCGCGTCAGGACTGCAACGAAAAGCTTTGGAAAATTTTTCTTCCGACTGACGCAGCGCTATTTCTGCTTGTTTGCTTTCCGTAATATCCCGGACAATCGCCAATACTTCATTTTCCCCACTGACTACCAACCGCGCTTCATAATCGCGCATTCCCAGGGGTGTTGGTAATTGATATTCCAGTGTTTGCAGAGTTTTGCTGTCCAGAGTTTTCACAATTGCTTGCAAACTCATAGTCGCTACATCAGCAGGTAATAAATCCCGGAGATTTTTCCCGACAATCTCTTCTGTTGGGATAAAAACATTTGCACCTTCACCTTTAAAATCGAGATACTCGCCATCGCGGCTAATGCGAAACATTAAATCGGGAATAGCATTCAAAATAGCTCTGTAGATAGCTCCGCTTTCCCGCAATTTTTCCTCTGCTTGCTTTCTATCAGTAATATCCATTAGCAAGCCATTCCAGAGAATGTCGCCATTAGGTTGTACCTCCGGACGAGAAGCACCTTCAATCCATTTGAGTTTACCACTAGATGTAATTATACGACCTTGCCAATGCCAAGATTTTCTAGTCTTTGCAGCCGCAGCAACTGCGATAGCTTCGCTGCTGCGCTCCGCGCAGATCGCAAATCTCTGCACATCTTGAGGATGAATGAGTGAACGCAATACCTGAAAATCTCCCTGAAGCGATTCTGGTTCCAATTCATACAGTTCCCTACAACCAGAACTGACATAAATAACAGACTGGGAACCATCTTTTCGTTGCAACAATTGGACAATCATCCCCGGTAAGTTAGCCGCAATTTTTTGTAGCAAAGGCAACGTTTCCCTATGTAACTCTAAAGATGTCTGAGAACTTGTTTGTTGGGTAAAGCGTTGATTTTGACCGTAGTTCACAGTTTCATTCACTTGATTACCTTGATTAAGACAAGCGCGTAATAGATAACACAAAACAATAAGAATAAGTTTGGCGTTATGAGTATTGTTTGCACAACCAACACTAGGCTGATAAACAATCAAACGCTGAAAAATGAACTCTAAAGTAGAGAACAATGTTCCCTACCGCAGACTTCTGTTTTCAGAGTAAAGTCCCGGTGCTTGATTCCGACTCACCCAATTGGGTGACTCAATGGGATGGCTTTTAGTAGTTCGCTAGATTAATTTGATTCTCAGGGGTTGTAGTCAGTACCCTTTATGTTAACTACGAGCTTGAAAGCAGAAAAGAAGGTATCAAACAAATCCTGCCGTCTTTACCATGCTGCGAATTAATGTATTTTAAGGAACTAAGTAACAGTACAAGGGGTGAAGTTTTTTTCACAATAACTTTATATTATTTCGAGTATTTTTTTTACTAAATTTTCCGGGAACCGTGGAAACAACTAGTAAAGTGGGTTAACAAAGTGAAACTACTTAGGGGTTTCACAAGGCACATACAACATTGTCATTAAAATCACAACAGGAGACTGACATGAGCTTCAAAAACAAGCTGGCTGTTGCTTTGTTTGCTGTTACCACTGGTGTGTTTGGTTTAGCTTCTGGTGCCTTTGCTGGTGAAGGTGGTGCTGCTGGTGCAGCTTCCTTCTCCACTGATAGTTTAGGTAACGTGACTGGTGGTGC